>JBMOHG010000608.1:0-2156 GCA_049317965.1 Paludibacter sp. | reverse complement strand
ACCGTAAGCTCCAGTTCGATAGAACAGTTGCCAATACCGAAAATATTTTGGATAACCGAGTAGATATTTTGGATAATAACTTTATGGAAACATCGAATTATCCTAAAAGTGGACTACCAAAATATGTGAATGTAGGTGGAGTTTGTTCCAACGCTACTTGCCCGTCGCAGAACTTAGCAGATGCATATAATTTGCCAGCTTATACTGCTACTACTCCATTTGCAAATAAAGATTATCGTTTTTCACAAACTATTTATTGCGATGGCGAAGTTGTAAATGGTAATCCAATCGAGAGTTATCGTGGGGGAAAAGATGGTATTGGTGAAAAAAATTCAACTTCAACCGGATATTATCTCAAAAAATTTGTTCAAGATACAATTACTTTGCCTATTGGAACAAATGCACCGCATGTATGGTACATTTTCCGTTATTCCGAAGTATTGTTGAATTATGCTGAAGCCATGTTTAATGCCTATGGTAATACCAAAAAAGGATACATTACCGGAACTGATTTAAATGCCTTAGAAGCAATCAATATTGTTCGTCTTAGAGCCGGAAAAAATACTGGAAACGTAGCCCTTTCAGGTACACTTACTAATGATATCATTCGCAAGGAACGTCAAATGGAATTGGCTTTTGAGGGTCATCGCTTTTGGGATGTACGCCGTTGGTTAATAGCCAATACAACCGAAAATTTGCCACTTCGCGGAATAAATATAACCCTCGCCAATGGAGTTAAAACCTACGATACAAATTATGTAGTAGAAACCCGCAAGTTTTTGGCAGGTATGGAGCATTTCCCTATTCCTTATTCCGAAATGTATCTATACCCGAGCTGGAAACAAAATTGGTGGTAATGCAATAATTGATAATTGAAAATTAATAATTGAAATAATATAATCAAAAGATTATGAATAAGATAAAATTCTTTTTAATCCTTTTGCCCATTTTCGGGTGGGTTGGTTGCAGTCAGGTTGCTGTGGATAATCCGATAGTAATTACTACCGGAATTGCCAAAAAAGGGAAAGTATTAGACAATACTCAAAAACTTTTTCAGCTTGGCGATACTGTCGTATATAAATTTGAAGTTACTTCGCCTAATGGAATTTCAAAAATTGAGTTTTCAAATTATCAAGGAGTCGGTGTTAACCAACAAGCACCGGTAATTTTGTCGAAAGTTGAAAATCTTAATGGAACAACCTGGACATTGGTTGACACCATTAAAAATATACAGGACGATGTACGATATTCGATATATGTTGAAGACAACAACCGACAATATAAAACACAGCAAATCAACTGCTATTTAGATGTTTCACGTTTTATGGCAATTGTACTATACGATGGACTTATCAATGGAACTTCGAAAACATTTATTAATTTGGAATCGGGTCGTACGTTTTTTGTAGCTAATACTATAAGCGATCCTGCGGCAATGGATTTTGGATTTGCCTATTTAGAGGCACATTCACAAGTACTTGCTTGCTTTGTTTCGTTTGACGAATATTGGAATACCGGCAATTATCCTTCTGTTGTCAATAATTTGAACCAACCCATAACGTTCAAAAAATGGGGAGTTGGAACCACTGTAAATACATGGATAAAGGCAAACGTTAAGAATTCGGCAGATTTAAAAGCTAAGTACGATGCCGCTGCAAATTATCCGTCAGTTGCACCATTATTACCCGACGGTAAAGCTGCTTTGAACATAAAAGCAAAGGATGTAATCTCCTTCAAAACCGCTGATGGACGTTATGGATTAATTCAAGTAACGTATGTCAATCCAAGAAGTGGATCGACTGCTAACAATCAAACCTTAACATTTTCGTTGGTTGTAGATAAAAAACCATTAATAAATAATTGATGCAAATGAAAACAATTAAAATAATAAATATGAAGAAGTTGCACAATATCTTATTTTTTGTACTTGCTTTAATTATAGCTGTTTCGATGGGAGCTTGCACACCTGATAAAATTAGTGCTCCACCTACTATTCAGGTTTTTGTAAATGGGGATGATGTAACTTCTGCTTCAACTGTACATGTAACCGCCAACAGTCGTATTGAATATCGCTTTGAGGTAACAGCATTTACAACTATTTCAGATTTAAAAACTGTGTTTTTTGACATTGCCATTCCATCAAAAAAAATCACCAA
>JBMOHG010000607.1:0-2159 GCA_049317965.1 Paludibacter sp. | reverse complement strand
GTTTCAATACTTCATCTGAATTGCTGTCTTCAACTTTCATAGAAGCAAGCCCTAGCATCGCATACTACACAAGAGAAATGTTGCTTTGACCTTATCAATTGGTTATATTATTAAGTTATGTTTCAATAGATTTTTGTTATTGATTTATCGTCAACTTTCTTTTAAAGCAGGTTACCATTCCACAAATATCACACGCATAAGGAGTTGGTTCAATTTTTGCACCTAATCCGATAATACCACTTACGGATTTAACGGGATGCATAAGGCTGGATTCGTTAAGTTTTATTCCACATGGATTTTCGGGCAAAAGTGCAAAAAGTTGCTTTTGCTCACGAACATGCCAACCGCAATAACCCGGACTGTAGGAGTTTGTTGTCATTAATTTCAGTTCGTCAGCTTGTTTATTAATAAGATGGGTGACATAACGAACTGATGATTCGGCTAATTCGCTACCAATGGCATCAGCAAAAAACTCGGTTACAATATCACCTTGCTGTTTTAGTTCATGCAAATAGTTACCATACTCCTGACCAGCTGTTACCACAAAAGCAGCAATAATAGTGGCTGGAATCATATAACCGGCAATTACATGTCCGGTTTTCATTGGTATATCGTTGATAGTGAGAAAGTGACGATTGATATCTATTTGGTCGAAAAATTCATATCCAACTTTAGGATGACAAATTTCATTAGCATGAGCAATTATATCGTCTACCATTTGAATAATATGGTCTTCGGGTGTTATGCCATGATAACCCAAATTGAGATATATTTCATTTCTATCTATTTCTAAATCAGATAATGAGAGAGAGTATGACCCCCAACCCCTAAAGGGGAGTTTAGTTACTACAGTTGATTGCACCTATTCAGTTTAAATATTAATATCTAAAAAACTTAATTTGCTTGATAAAATTTGGTTATAAAAACAACATTTTGTCGACGTAAATATTTTGAAAATTTGGGTCGCTTTCCAGGTTTATATGTTTCGTTTTTGTAAGAATATAATTAACAATATCTTCATTGGAGAATAAAAACATTTTGGCTCCAATCAAAGCAGTATTACCCATTTTATGAATTTTATCTTCGGGCAATTCTATCATTCCTGTTTGCACAAGATGTTGAATGTTAATATAATTTCCAAAACCACCCGCAATATATACATTTTGAATATCTGATAGTTGAATAGAAATTGATTTGCACAAAATTTCTAATCCTGCAGCAATAGCGGCTTTTGCCAATTGGAACTCATTGATGTCTTTTTGCGTTAAATGCACATTTTCATTCACCGAAATAGTAGTTTCACCCGAATTAATTTCACCAAACATACCAATTAAATTCTGTGCTCTAAAAATAGCAACTGCATCTACCAAAGCACTTCCACAAATTCCCTTTGGCGCAACATTTCCAATCACATTTGAAATTAATTGATTGTCAATCAAATTAATTGACGAAACTGCTCCTGTTACAGCACGCATTCCCATCGAGATATTTGTACCTTCGAAAGCAGGTCCGGCCGCAGTAGAAGCACAAACAATTTGCTGCTTATTTCCGACAACAATTTCGCCATTAGTTCCCAAATCAATCAAAGCGGTGTATTCTTCTTTTGCATGCAATCCTGTGGCAGCAATTCCAGCCAAAATATCACTTCCCACAAAACTACCAATGGATGGAAAAAACTGCACGTTATCAGTTATTTGCAAATTCCAACCAAGTTCTTTCGGTTGAAAAGTTTTTTTTCCTAAGTTATCGGTATTAAAAGGATATTCGGCTAATGGTGCGATATCGCAATTACTGAAAATGAGCTGCATAACAGTATTTCCGACTATTGATATTCTGTCAATTGCTACTGGATGTTTTTGAAGTAAAAGTTCTATCATTGCACCAATTGACGCACGAATGATTCGAGTCATTTCGGTAGCATGACCATCTAAGCCGGCCTGAATTCTAGAGATTAAATCGGCGCCAAATTTCACTTGTGGATTGAGCCCAGTTTCTACTGCCAATACTTTAGAGGTGGATAAATCAACCAATTGAGCCACCAAAGTTGTTGTACCTAAATCAATTGCAATTCCAAATCCAGATTGAGCATTGAAATCGAAATCGCTTTCGTCGGCTAAAATTAAATGATTAAACTGCTCAATTTCAAGTGTAATATCGCT
>JBMOHG010000606.1:0-2164 GCA_049317965.1 Paludibacter sp. | reverse complement strand
TTTAATCCGTTTTTTAATCCGAGTGAATCCGCCGCCTAATTTTTTGATATTAAAAATTAAATTTAATAAAACGCAATTTAGTGCCGCTGATAGTATAAAATAAGCAATACTTTTTTCGATAATGGAGATATATAATTAAAGACATTAGAACAAAGAACAAAGAACAAAGAGCAAAGACAAGACGTAGTTTATCAATACTTTACCAAATTCAAAGTGTAGGTTATAAAAGACGTTTATTATAGTACAAAGAGGAAAATATTAATTGAAATTCATTACGATTTATTAAAAATATAATAATGGCAATATGGGATTTACAGATACAATAGTAATCATTGCTTTTACTTTACTAATCATTTTCATTGGCTTGTCTTTTTCGAAAAGATCTGCTGGAGATATGGTGTCTTTTTTTGCAGCCGGAGGTGCTGTGCCTTGGTGGATAAACAGTTTGTCGCTATTTATGGGTTTTGTATCGGCAAGTACTTTTGTAGTATGGGGTTCGATTGCTTATTCTTCTGGCTGGGTGGCAATTACCATTCAGTGGGCGATGTCGGTTGCCGGATTGGTAACAGGTTTGCTTATTGCTCCCAAATGGCACAAAACCAAATCATTAACCGCTGCAGAATATATTTGTCAACGATTGGGAGTGAGAACTCAGAAAACCTATTCCTATATTTATCTTGGCATCATGGTTTTTTTAAAAGGAGTTTGCCTTTATGCAGTAGCTATTATCATGCAAGTAACAACAGGCATATCACTGTATTGGGTGATAGCTGTACTGGGAATAATCATTATTTTATACACTACTTATGGCGGACTTTGGGCAGTGGTGGTTACCGATGTGCTCCAATTTATTATTCTTATTGCTGCCGGACTTATACTACTTCCATTATCGTTTGAGAAAGTTGGTGGAATTGAAGGTTTTACCAATGCTATTAATGCTCAACAGTTAAGCGGTTTTTTCAATCTAAGCGATGATAAATACACTGTTAGTTTCCTTCTCGGATTTTTATTTTACAATATATTTTACTTAGGTGGACAATGGAGTTTTATTCAGCGATTTACTAGTGTAGCTTCGCCCAAAGAAGCCAAAAATGTTCCTATACTTTTCGGTATATTTTACATTTTCACACCTGTTATTTGGATGTTGCCTCCGATGCTTTATAGGGCAATCAAACCTATAGCTGCCAATATTGACCCCTCAGCCCTAATCTTACAAAGCGAACAGGCTTATATGCAGATGGCTCAAACGGTTTTACCTGCGGGTATGCTTGGGCTGATTACGATAAGTTTGATTTTTGCCACCAACAGTTCGGTTCAGGGATTTTTGAATATCTCTGCCGGCGTTATTACCAACGATTTATTCAAAGCGATTTATCCTAAATCGACCGAGAAAACCCTTATGCGTGTAGCACGTTTGGCTACATTATTTGTGGGATTGGTGGTAATAGGTATGGGCATGTTAATACCGCTTATGGGTGGAGCTACCAACGTGATTCTGAGTGTGGCATCCATTACTGGTGGTGCTATGTATTTGCCCGTAATGTGGACCTTATTTTCGAAGCGACAGTTTAGTAATACAGTTTTGGGAGCAACCATCGCATCACTTATAATTTCGTTAGGTTATAAGTTTTTGTTGCCAGCAATTACAGGAGAATCTTTATCCACAGCTGCCAGCATGGTTATGGGCGTGGTAGTGCCGGTTTCAATTATGACAATTCTTGAAGGTTGGTTATGGTTAACCAAAAAGTCTGCAACAGAACACGAACAATATCAACAATATCTTTCGACAAAAGCAGATGCAGTAGCGGCTACGCCTGATACAAGCGCCGAATCGGACTCCGAAAATATGTTCGGAAAAAGAATGATTGGTATAGGTATTTTAGTAACAGCTACAATTATTGGCATTTTGGGTATAATTTCACCTTCAGGAAGAGTATATGTGCTTAGTACTTCGTTGGTTTTGATAGCATTGGGTTCGACAATATTTTTTAGTACGATTAAAAAGAAATAAACAAGATATGATTAACGAAATTTTTTCATTAGAAAAACGCTCACTAAAACGAAAAGAACTATCGTACGATTTGGTGGTTGTGGGTGGAGGAATGGCCGGTGTTTGTTGTGCAATCACAGCAGCGCGTCAAGGCATAAAAGTGGCGCTTATTCA
>JBMOHG010000605.1:0-2165 GCA_049317965.1 Paludibacter sp. | reverse complement strand
GATATGAATCTATATCAATCTGTAAATGGAACCAATTGGCAAAATGAAACATTTGGAAACACCGGTGTAAATCAAAACCATGCAATTTCGTTAAATGGGGGAAATAAAAAATTCAGTTACAATGCCAGTTTTAGCCATATTTATGATAAAGCTATCATGTACATGTCTAATTATAAAAGAGATAATCTAAGTTTAAAATTAAAATACTCACCTACTAAATGGTTGAAACTTGACTTTGCAACGCGTTATGCAGGTACTGTAATAAATGGCTCGGGTGCAAATGACCAAACCGGAACTGAAAAATCAACTTCCGATTCGCGCGTGAAAAATGCAATCGTTTATACTCCTATTCCACTGAAAAATCTTGCATCTCAAGATGATGATGTAGAAGCTACAGCAAGTCTTTTTTCGCCACTGTTAGCTACAGAGGACAATAACCGACTACAAAATAACAGTGATTTCAATATTAATGGTGGTGCCACATTCACTATTATGAAAGGGCTGACATTCAACACTACATTTGGAATTATCCGATCGAATAAGGATGACAAACGGTTTATGGGTTTAACTTCCTATTATGCCCGCGAAGGTGGTGCTATGAAAAGAGACAATGCAACTGCTCCTGTGATATTTTTAAGAAATACAAATATCAAAACAATTCAAAACACGAATGTAATTAATTACAAAAAAGACAATATTATCAAAGGTCATAACTTGAGTGTGGTATTAGGTCAGGAAACTTACATTAAATCATCGGATTATCAATTTCAGGACATTGAAGCATTGCCTCGCGATTATAATTCATTTATGGCATGGGATGATCCTGCAAGTGGTACCAGTATTCCTTATGCACATTTTTATAATCCGGATGAAAGATTATTTTCCTATTTTGGTAGATTAAATTATGATATCAACGACAAATATCTTTTTGCATTCACATTCAGAACTGATGGTTCAAGTAAATTTTCGAATGGAAACGAATGGGGGTATTTTCCTTCAGCATCGGCAGGATGGAGAATTTCTGACGAAGGTTTTATGAATGATGCGCAAAAATGGTTGTCGAATCTGAAACTACGTGCCAGCTTCGGAAAAGCCGGTAACAACAGAATTGATGATTCTGCTTTCAGAAGGGTTTATTCTGCATCGCACTCCAATTATCTTGAAACTGACATTTTTTCAAACATTTATACTGCCGGAACTACATTGGCAAATCCTGATTTGAAATGGGAAACTACCACTACCCGAAATGTTGGTTTGGACTATGGTTTCTTCAAAAACAGAATCAATGGTACACTGGAAATGTACTCAAACACGACTGATGATGCATTAATCAGAATGAATATTGGTGGAGTAGGTTATACCGATCAATGGCAAAATACTGCAACAACCACTAATAGAGGTGTGGAACTGAATATGAATATAGCATTGGTACAGAAAAAGGATTTTACACTCAATTTCTCATTTAATATTAGTGCAAATAAAAACAAGGTTGAAAAACTTGGAAATTTAGCAAGTTATCCGTTTAATGAAGCATGGACAAGTTCGACCACTGCTTCGAATAGTTATATAGTTAAACCCGGTGAACCTGTGGGGATAATTTATGGATTCCAAAGTGATGGTATGTACAATGCAGATGATTTTTCGTGGTCGGGAACTAAATGGGTAATGAATTCGACAAAATACAATAAAACCGTAACATTAACAGATGGTGTAACAGTTTATACCGATGATGCGGGAAATATGTTTGTCGATAATAGTAGTTATACCGGATTAAGTTGGGGTCCCGGTGCAATGAAATTGAAAGATATGAATGGCGATGGAAAAATAACATTAGATGATAAAACAAAGATAGGAGATACTAACCCTAAACATTTTGGAGCATTTTCGTTGAATGGTTCTTACAAAGGATTTGATGCGTCTGTCAATTTCAACTGGGTTTATGGCAATCAGATTTATAATGCTAATAAAATTGAGTTAACCTCAGGATATTACAAATACAGAAATAATCTGGCAATAACTGCAAATGCTTATTCACAAATAGACTGGTTAACAGGCGAAAGAATAAGTGACACTGAAAAGCTAAACACATTAAATGCTAATGCAACAATTTGGTCAGCATCAACTGCCCAATCGTTAACGACTTCATGGGCAATAGAAGATGGATC
>JBMOHG010000604.1:0-2179 GCA_049317965.1 Paludibacter sp. | reverse complement strand
AACAAATGCCGATATGGATTATGGTTTCAAACATTATACTTTAGTAGAACCATCGAATGAAACTTTGGATAAACTGGAAGAATTTAATGCTTACGAAATGTATACAGACAACGATACACTTAGTTTGTTTGGTAAAGAAACTGTGCTCGAAACATGGCTTGTAAAAGACGGCTACGGTTTTGGAGCAAAAGTGCAAGAAGTCAAATTAGCCAATTATACTGCTCATTTATGCGGCAAGCACCTCTATTTCATTGAGGCAAGTATCAACGAAAATGACATGGTGGCTTTGCTCGACAAATACCAGCAAGAGTCTGCGTTTAGTCCCGAAAACATTGTGGTGTTCGGTTATAGCTTTAATTTTTCTCAAACGGAAATGCTACGCAAAAACCTATTTGTACTTAAAGACAGTTCCAAAAACCTAAAAGCAAACTTCGATATACGTTACTAACATTATGGAGCTAATACTACAAACGGGGCTAATACACCAGCAAAAAGCAGTTGATGCAATTGCTAACGTATTTGAGAATACTGAGGTCAATCAACCCAATCAATATTATTTAAATCCGGGTATTCAACTCGATGATGTGCTTTTTGAAAATATCAAACAAATTCAAAAGGACAATGAAATCCATTCGTCCTTCCGGACTATTTCCAACACGGAAAAAACCCTGCATTTGGATATAAAAATGGAAACCGGTACTGGCAAAACTTATGTTTATACCCATGCCATTTACGAACTTCACCGTCGATATGGCATTAATAAGTTTATAGTAGCTGTGCCCACTTTGCCAATTAAAGCAGGTGCAGAGCAGTTTCTGGGTGATAGCTATGTGCAAAAGCACTTTGAAAACACTTGTGGTTATGGTGCTCAAATTGAGCTTTATACGCTTAAGTCACAGATAAAAAAGAAAGGCAAATCATTTTTTCCGAGTGCTGTTCGTGCGTTTGTGGAAGGCTCTAACCAAACAAGCAACAAAATTTTTGTGCTGCTTACCAATATGCAACTATTGACTAACGCCACCATGCTTTCGCGTTCCGATTACGATTTTGGGGTTCATGGTTTTTACCGTCCTTTCGACGCATTAGCAGCCACACATCCTTTTGTGATAATAGATGAACCACATCGCTTTCAGCGTGACCAAAAAGCTTTTGAGAAAATTACCGAAGAACTGAAACCACAATGTATCATTCGCTTTGGTGCAACATTTCCGGATATTACCGTTGGTAAAGGTAAAAATAAGGTTGCAAAAAAAGATTATCTCAATTTGCTATACGACCTCAACGCCTGTGCTTCGTTCAATCAAAACTTGATTAAAGGAGTTGCAAAAGAACACTTTGAGCCGTTATCGTCCAAAGAAGAGAAAATCAAAATCACAGCTATTGAGAGCAAAAATTCAGTCACTTTCAATCATATTACGGCAGCAGGGCGAAAGTCTTATACCATGCAGTCGGGCGATTCGCTTTCCGTTATGAGTGAAGAATTGCGGGGGTTAACAATTTCGGGTATTGGTGGTAATTATGTTGAATTTTCTAACGGTCAGGAAAAGCGTGTTGGCGAAGAATTTACAGTTGATATTTTCTCAGATTCCTATCAGGAACAGATGATACGTCTGGCTATTCAAAGGCATTTTGAAACCGAACGAGCGAATTTCAATCGTCCTTGTAAAATTAAAACGCTGGCACTTTTCTTTATCGATAATATAGATTCCTATCGAGGTGACAGCAAAGGTGATAAATGGCTGCACAGCATATTTGAGCAACTATTAAATGAGCGTATTGAATACGAATTACTACAAACCTGTTCAGAAGAATACCGTGCTTACCTTGAAGCAAGCAAAGTCGATATATCAGCCTGTCATGCCGGATATTTTGCAAAAGACAACACCGATAGTGATGATAGTATAGCCGAAGAAGTATATGAAATTTTGCATAATAAGAAGAAACTTTTATCAATTACAAATGAAGATGGTTCATTAAACACCCGCCGTTTCTTATTTTCCAAATGGACATTGAAAGAAGGTTGGGATAACCCGAATGTATTTACCATAGTCAAATTACGTTCGAGCGGTAGCGATAACAGTAAAATTCAGGAAGTTGGGCGTGGTTTGCGGTTGCCGGTTGATGAATTTGGGAACCGCATTTCAAACGAAGAATTTCTGTTGAATTACATTGTTGACTT
>JBMOHG010000603.1:0-2181 GCA_049317965.1 Paludibacter sp. | reverse complement strand
GCAGTCAGTTTGCACAAATTCAGGGTTTCCGTGGCTTTCCAAATTTAGGTTGGGGTTTTAATGCACCCAGTCAGGTGTTGATGGATGCTTACGAAACCGGTGACCCTCGCAAGGCAGCGTCGATAATTGCCAATGGCGATATTTTAGAAACAAAAAAAGTAATAGCCGATGCTGCCAGTTATCAGTATTTCAATAAAAAAGTTTATACTAAAATCTCGGAAAGAGCTCCGAATTTTGGCAGAGCCACAGGAGCACAAGGTGAATGGGTAAATATTCGTGTAATTCGTTATGCCGATGTGGTACTTATGCATGCAGAGGCGGCTTGTGAATTAGGAAATACTACTGAAGCACTGGAAAAACTCGAAATGGTAAGAGCACGTGCCAGAGGTGCAAATGCAACGATTTTACCAAAAATCACTACAACTGACCAAATTGAACTCAGAGCTAAAATTCATCAGGAACGCCGTATAGAATTGGCTATGGAATGGGAAAGATTTTATGATTTGATTCGTTGGGATGAAGCAAAAACAGCCATTGGTGCCAATTTCGTTGTTGGAAAGCATGAACTTTTCCCAATACCACAAACAGAAATTGATAAATCGGAAGGTTTGATAACTCAAAATCCGAAATATTAGTGTAAAGTTAATTTGAAAATGTGACAATTTGACAATTTGAAAATGAAATGTATCAATGATTTTTTAAATAAGCCATTTTCGTCCTAACATAACACTAGTTTATTTTTACGAACAATAATATTGATTGAATAAAATATGAAAAATAACATCCTGATATTATTCATTTTAATTACTTTAAATGCTTGTGGCACCGAACCGCCACCAACAATTGTGGTAGTAAAAACTGACGATACTTATTCTCCTGCAAAAGTGCGTCCTGTTTTGGACGAATGGCAGCACAAAACCTTCAATTATTTCGTCGAAGGAGCAAGTCTTTCAACTGGTATGGCGTTGGAAGGTAACGACCGTGGCGATGTAGTGACAATTGGTGGTAGTGGATTTGGACTAATGGCTATTATTGTTGGGTCGGAACGTGGTTGGATTACCCGACAACAAGCAGCAGCACAAACTCAAAAAATAGTTCGTTTTCTGGGCAAAGCAGAGCGATTTAAAGGTATGTGGTCGCATTGGTACAATCCCGATGGAACATCGCATCCTTTTGGCGATCAGGTAAAAACAGGCGATGTGGTCGAAAGTGCATTTATGGCAGCCGGTTTACTCACTGCATCTGAATATTACACATCTAATACTGCTATAGAAACTGAAATTCGTGATTCGGTAGCTTCGTTTTGGAATACAATGGACTGGAAATTTTATACCGACAATGCAAATGTGCTACACTGGCTTTGGTACTCGCAGGAAAACCGAATCACGATGGATATAAAAGGTTGGAATGAATGTTGGGTGGCTTACATTTTGGCGTTGGGTGCTCCAATTCAACACAATATCTCCACTGATGTTTACGCACAGGGTTGGCAAAGTAATGGGGGTTTCTATCATCCAAACAGATCATTTTATGGCTATTCACTTCCGTTAAGCGATGACAAAGGCGGTCCAATGTTTTTTGCTCACTATTCATTTTTAGGATTAGACCCTCAAAAATTGGAAGATCAACAAGTGAATTATTGGAAGCAAAACGTGGCACACACTATGATAAACAGGCATTACTGTATAGAAGATGCTCCTAAATCAAATAAATATGATGAAAAAAACTGGGGGTTGACAGCTTGCTACGGAGGAAAACCACCTTGGGATTATTCGGCTCGTTCGCCTTTGAATGATGACGGCGTATTGGCACCTACAGCAACGCTAAGCTCTTATCCCTATACACCATTTTACAGCACACAAGTGTTATTGCAATTAGCAAATAATTCATTGGCACAAGGGACTTATGGATTTGCCGATGCGTATTGTCCAAGTACCAATACTTCCGAAAAGAAACATTTGGCAATCGACCAGGGACCAATTGTAGTAATGATGGAAAATTACCGTTCGGGATTGATTTGGAATTTGATGATGAAAAACGAACATGTAAAGGCCGGATTATTATTGGCTGGAATTAAAGAAAAACCAACTTATAATCAAGGATTTCAATATGCTACAATCAATACCAAAACCAACGAATATGATATGATGCGCCATCCTGACCGGGAAGTTTACGAACTCG
>JBMOHG010000602.1:0-2181 GCA_049317965.1 Paludibacter sp. | reverse complement strand
AGTAATAATGAATTACATTTAAATCATTACTAAACATTATTTTCACATTTTCAAATTAGCATAACTTGTCCCGATAATCGGGATTTTCAAATTATTATAAAGTCGTTTGCTCGTAATAATTTGTACTTCGTTGCGAATTATAAATCTGAACATATTCAGGACTTGTTTCCATCAATTCGTTATGCGTACCTTTCGCCAGAATTTCGCCTTCTTCCAGTAAAATTATTTGTTGATAATCAATTACAGAAGCGATTTTTTGGGTTACAGACAATAACGTAATTCCGGGATAGTTTTTCTCTACATTTGCTAATATTTTTTGTTCGGTTTGATTATCAACTCTTGCAGTAAAATCATCCAACAGTAGTATTTTTGGATTCAGTGCCAATGCACGTGCAAGCATAATTCGTTGTTTTTGACCACCCGAAAGACTTGTGCCCCGTTCACTCACGATGGTTTCTAAACCTTGTGGCAAAGTATCAATAAAATCATTTAGTTCGGCAGTCTCAATGGCTTTTGCCATCATTTCTGTTGAAACTTTTTCGTTAAAAGCAATATTTTCTCGCAGGCTCATGTTAAACATAACGCTGTCCTGAAATACAAATCCAATTTGATGTTGAAAATTTTCTTTGTTATAATCGTTTAAATTTATGCCATCAAATAAAACACTACCATTTGTAGGTCGCAAAAGTCCGGTGAGTAAATACAATAACTGAGTTTTACCCGCAGCTGTGGGTCCTATAACAGCAGTTTTACTTCCCTGAGGTATTGAAAGTGATATATTTTTCAGAGCAGGTTTATCACCATATAAAACCGTAATGTCTTGCATATCAATATTCCCAACTAATGCTGATGTTACTGTACCTGTATCTCTGGTTTCTTCAGCATCTAAAACAGCACAAATTCGTCCATAAGAAACGGATGCTTGTGCCACAAAATTGCTTATAAAGCCAATAACCATAATTGGAAAAATAAGTATAACAAGATATGAGCTAAATGCGGCAAAATCGCCCAATGACATTGCACCGGTAATCACATAATGACCTCCTAATGCCAAAATAATAAGCGATGCTAAATTGCTCACAAAAACCACTATGGGTATCAGTGTTGCAAATAATCTGAGAATTGACATTCCAATGTTTTTGGCTTGCGTATTGGCATTAAAAAACTTGTTGTATTCCAATGTTTGTGAATTCAAAACCCTTACCAAGGCTGCTCCTAAAATACTCTCGTTGATAACTTTATTGAGCCAGTCAACTACTTCACGGCTTTTTTTGAACAAAACGCTAACTTTGCCAAACACAACCATAAATGCACCGATTATTATAGGTATAATTGTCAAAACCGATAGGGCTAATTCCCAATTGATGCTAAATAGTAGAATACTTGCTCCGATAATAATAAAGAGTGATGAAGCGAGTGAAACTACTGCCATTGAAACAAATAGCTTAATAGAATCAATGTCGGAAGTAAGATTTGTAAGTAATTTTGAGGGATTCGATTGCTGAATAAATGTGTAACTCTGACGGGAAATTTTGTCGATAAGTTTGGTACGCAAATCTCTTGCAACTCGCTCAGAAGCATAAGTTTGCAAGATGCCTTGCAGAAAAGTAAATACAAAAATGATGAAGGCTGCAACCAAAAATTCGATGATTAAACGCTGGTACGAAAAATTACCTTGTGAGAAATCGTCAATTCCTCTCGAAATCAGTTTTGGAATTACCAGATTTACTGCATTACTTAATAATGCAAATCCAATAAGACCAAAAATCATTAATTTATAGGGTTTTAGAACAGCGAAAATGTTGGGTTTATTCGCTTTTACTTTTGAATTCTTTTTCTTTTTATCGGTCATTTTTTATTGATTTCAATTTTAAGAGTGCAAAGTTACATAACATTTCTTTATCATTTGTTGAATAATTAATAAATGATTTTAGAGTTAAGTAGCAGGAAATAAATAATGTCACATTATTGTATTAAAAAGGAAAAGAATGGTACGCGGATAAACGCTGATATAGCGGATTAAAAACGGATTTTATTTCCGATAAATCGGAATGATTTTAAATAATTTAGGTATTATCAGTCATGTTTACATGACTTAAATCAGTTTTTAATCCGTTAAAATGATATCCGTTTTTATCCGCTTAATCCGTAAAATCCGCGTTCTATTCTTTTTTAATAATA
>JBMOHG010000601.1:0-2185 GCA_049317965.1 Paludibacter sp. | reverse complement strand
GCGATAAAATACTTCGTATTTCGTTGGCTCTTGGTGGAAGTGTGATGGAGGATTCAGAAATGCTCCAAGTAGAAGCTCAACTTAAAAATTCTGCTTTGACTTATGAAAAGACGGATGTTGATTGGATTATAAAGGATTTGGTTGGCAACAAAAAAACAGTAATCAATTTTCGTGAACCTCAAACAAATTGGTGGAGCGATTTAGTTCCCGCGCCAGCTGAAACAATTCAGTTGAGCTTCTTCCCAGATGGAAAAAAAGAAGTCGCACTTTCGGCTTATGATATGTTCTCGCCTGCACGCCATGATGCTTTTGCGCTGGCTTTTGTTGAACGAAATAATGAACCACACCGTGCTACTTTTTCATTTCAAGCCAAGCCCGACGAATGTTTTTATGGAACCGGTGAACGTTTCACTAAAATGGATTTATCAGGCAAAACATTTCAACTACGCAATCAGGATGGACAGGGTGTGAACAACCGTCGTACTTACAAAAGCATTCCATTCTACTTATCTTCAGAAAATTACGGATTATTCCTTCATACCACTTCTTTCGGAAAATTCTCGTTGGCCGATCATTCAACCCGTTCAGCACAAGTACTGGTTGAAGAACCTGTGATTGACTTCTTTTTGATTGGCGGTGAATCACCCGAAGAAATTCTGTTTGGTTATCGCCAATTGACAGGCTTTCCATCAATGCCGCCATTGTGGAGTTTTGGAACCTGGATGAGCCGCATGACGTACTTTTCGGCAGATGAAGTGAACGAAATTTGCGATCGAATGCGTGCTGAAGATTTTCCCTGTGATGTGATTCATTTGGATACCGGATGGTTTGAAACTGACTGGCTTTGCGAGTGGAAATTCAATGATGAGCGTTTCCCCAATCCACCCCAATTCATTCAAAAACTGAAAGAAAAAGGGTATCGTGTCAGTTTATGGCAATTGCCATATATTTCGTACAATGCCATTCAATATAAAGAAGCTGACGAGAAGGAATATATCAGTAAAAGCGAACGAAAAATATCAGGGTCATCAAATTTCAGCGTTCAGGACTTTGCAGGAACAATTGATTTTACTTACGACAAAGCTACTGAGTGGTATAAAGATTTGCTGCGCAATTTGCTCAATATGGGTATAGTATGCATCAAAGCCGATTTTGGTGAAGACATACATCTTGATGCTGAGTATCGCAATATGTCGCCCGAAAAATTGCATAATATCTATCCATTATTATACCAAAAAGCTGCTTATGAAGTGACCAAAGAAGTGACCGGCGATGGCATTATTTGGGCAAGGGCAGGATGGGCAGGATGTCAGCGTTATCCACTCCATTGGGGTGGCGACTCCGCATGTTCGTGGGACGGACTGGCTGGTTCGCTCAAAGGCGGTTTGCAACTTGGATTGTCAGGTTTTGGGTTTTGGAGCCACGATGTACCGGGTTTTCATGGCGTTCCAAACTTTATGAATTCAGTTTTACCCGACGATATTTACGTTCGTTGGACACAATTTGGTGTATTTTCTTCGCATCTTCGCTATCATGGTTCGCACGAACGGGAACCGTGGCATTATCCAAATATTTCTGCCATCATTCGAAAATGGTTGAAGCTCCGTTATAAGTTGATACCATATATTTTGGAACAAAGTGAGAAAACAACAAAAACAGGTTTCCCTGTATTACGGGCTTTGATTTTACATCACCCGAATGATAAAACCTGTCGTCAGATTGATGATCAGTATTATTTTGGTGATAATATGTTAGTTGCACCGGTAATGAATTCCGAGAATATACGCGATATTTATTTACCGGAAGGAAAATGGGTGCATTTCTTTACGCACGAAGTATTTGAAGGCAGTCAGTGGTTGAAAAATGTGGAAGTACCATTGGAAGAAATGCCGATTTTTGTAAAACAAGGAGCATCCATTCCAATGTATCCTGATGATGTAAATTGTACAGACGAAATGGATATGAGTAAAGTTATAATGATAAAATACCTGCCCCCAACCCCTCCCGCCAAATGCGGGATAAATTGCAGGGAGTAAGAAAAGTTAGTAATCATAATTATAAAATACAATGAAGATAAATAATATAAAAGATGTAGGTAATATTAATCCCCCTTTAGGGGTTAGGGGTTCTTTCAGCTCCCCCTTCAGGGGGTTGGGGGGCCAATGGAAATCAAATTTTGAAGAAA
>JBMOHG010000600.1:0-2187 GCA_049317965.1 Paludibacter sp. | reverse complement strand
ATATTGCATTATCAGAAAATCATTGTGGCATTGACGGAAACAGATAGGATAATGAAAGAGATTGATAAAATAGATGTAGAATAAATAAAAACTTATCAGTATGATACGAGAAATTAAAACAATTGTGATTTTTTTAAGTTTGTTCCTAATGTTTTCATGTGGTACAGTTAAAATGAATACTACCGATTTATTCAAAAATCAAAACAGTTTTGAATTGACAATAAGGGATCAAGTCTATCCCTTTGATACTACCTCAATAAAATCAATTCATCCCGATTCCGAAATAATAACTCAACTCAAAGATTGGATTGATGATAACTCGTGGGATTGGATAGAATCACCTTCTTCATACACTGAGCCTATTGCTTTGTTACAAGGATCTAACTTTAAATTTAAACTCTATCCATCCTTTGTCGTTATCAGCTACAAAGATACAAAAGGAAAAGTGAGACAATTTTTTAAAGATGCAGAATATGACCGCTTTTATTTTATTACTTTCAAAAAGAAAAAACATTTAGATGACTCTTTTGAATCGGGACTTCCATTTTCTTACGAACCCCATTGAGAGTAGAGCTAATTAATATGTTTTCTCATAAAAACTTACTTTAAAGGCAACTACCATTTGTGATTTAAAGCATAAACAACAACAAAATAGACAAACATTATGGAATCATTAAAAGACGAAATATTATTTGAATCATATTCAAACTCAATATCAACAAGGGCTTGCATTTTTGCATTACGCGACATATTACTTCAAACCGAAGAACAGAAAGCTTTATACAAAAGCAAACAAATTGAGTATATGGATAAGTTCCTGATTGAATTTGCTAAAGATTTCAACGTTCAAAATCCGGAAAAATTTTTAGAAGGTCTTCTCAAAGAAAATCAACAATAAATTAATCTACTTTATTTATATGACCGTAAAATTATGTTTAAAGCCCGGAGACCACAACTCTGTAACAATTGAAGAATATCCATTTGTTGTAGTTGAGGTACCTTTTCTTCCACCATTAGGGAGTAGGATAAATCTTACTAATGAGCAAAACGAAAGTCTGATTAAACAGATTACAGCAAATGTAAAAGTCGCAAAAAGTTATTCTGCACATTTTTATAACAATTCAAATAACAAAGGCTATAATGAAATAACAGAAGTAGATTACGAAAACTGTGAAATTGATGGGTTTCTCTTGGTCTCAGATATTTATTTTAATTTCGATGATAACAACATACAAATCTGTCTTACTGTTTGATTTTTGTATTTAAAATTACTTATAAAGGCTTCCAGTCTGCACTCGCTGGTGAGCGTCTGTGCCCAATATCAATCCCGTATTATTATCCGTTATTGTAGCATTTCCATTGTTTGTAAACGACATAGGATTTATCACATAATCAGCATCTTCGCCAACTATGGTAGTATAACTTACATTTTGACCAGTATCAGGAAGTTTGAATGGAAGTAGCTTTTGAGCTTGGGTTTGCATAATAAAGAATGCAAATACTAAAGCAATATTTTTCTTCAACATAATACTCTTATTTTTAATTCGTTTTCAAAACATAATGCAAATGTAATAAGTTATAATATTAAATTAATATTGAAATCAATGAAATGAATGATTTTATCAGTGAATGAAAAATAATACAATAAGTTGCAAATTTCAGCGTATTTTCAATCAAAGTAACTATATTTGCATCTCATTTCAATAAATACAAAATATCATGATTCATACCGTAAAAATTGACGATAATACACGAAACGGAAAGAAAATCATTACAGATCTACGCCGGTATCGCAAAGGTGTGGAGTTCGAAAATCCTGCTGTAACTGGTATTGTGCCAGAAGGTTACATGACTTCCGAAGAATTTAGAATTGAATCGAGAAAAGATTTGGACGAATTATGTAGAAAACATGGTATTTTATAGTAATAGTGCAAGGACTGATTTGAAAAGTATTTTTGATGGATTACTAACTTGGTCAAAACACAAATTAGAATTTAATCATGTAGCTTTGTATCACAATGACATTTTAGTTATCTGTAATGGATTAGATTCCAAAACTTTCCATTTTAATACTCAATTCCCTTTTCACAAACGACTTGGAGAAAAAGTCCACAATTATAGGCGCAACAAGCAAACCAACTGGTACATAATTTACAATCTCGACCCACACGGAAACGTTTATATTCA
>JBMOHG010000599.1:0-2188 GCA_049317965.1 Paludibacter sp. | reverse complement strand
TGTTTTTGAACTAAACCTTTACCAAACGAACGTCGTCCAATAATAAGCCCACGGTCATTATCCTGAATTGCACCTGAGAAAATCTCGCTTGCAGAAGCCGAAAATTCATCAATTAGCACAACTATTGGCAGATTAATACAACTTCCTTTACCATCCGATTTTGCCTCAGAACGTGGATAAGCTTTACCTTGCGAGTAAACAATCATTCTACCTTCCGGTAAAAATTCATTGACCATATTGATGGCTTGGTCCATAAAACCACCACTGTTTTCGCGCAAATCGACAATGTATTTTTTGGCACCTTTACTTCTCAAATTAGCAATCGCATTTAAAAATTCAGTATAAGTAGTTGCAGCAAATTTACTGACACGAATAAATCCAACTTGAGGTTCAATCATATAGGCGATATCAACAGAATTAACCGGTATTTCGCCACGTGTTACTGAATAATATAGTATCTCGCGCGTTCCATGCCGGCGAACACCAAGTTTAACTTTTGTATCGGCTGGGCCACGAAGTTTTTTCATTACTTTTTCGTTGGTAATAGTTTTTCCAACAAATACTGTATCATTTACTTTTACGATACGATCACCGGCCAGTAAACCCACTTTTTCTGAAGGTCCGCCACTGATAACAGAAACTATCATCACTGTGTCGTTTTGTATATTGAATTGTACGCCAATACCACTAAAACTGCCTTCCAGCTCGTCGTTAACGGTTTCCAAATCGCTGGCAGGAATATACACAGAATGCGGATCGAGTTTTGAAACTAAATCAGTCATCATTTCTTCGGTAATTTCTTTCATATCCACAGTATCTACATATTGCGAATTAATGATAGAAAATAACTCACCCACCTTATTGCTTGAAGCGGAACCCGAAAAAACACGCGACATAGCAGAGCCATTGGAACGGTTTGCCAGCATATTACCAATTAATAATCCGCATACCACTGACAGAAAAACGACAACAACGAAAAATAAATTCTTTTTATTCATATATTTAATATGTGTAGTTAAAATTAACAGTAATTTGCGTTAATTTTATTTGAAAATGTGCTAATTTGAAAATTTGAAAATTGATGATATTAATGATACACTTGAAATATAATGCATAATAACAAAGCTAACATAACACTAGACATATAAATTATTTATTCATTTTCATGAATATTATGTTCCAAATATACAACCTCGATGTTGGCACGTTCTAACAATTCTACGCCATCCATAATTCGGTATTTTTCGCCATAAACAACGCGTTTTATTCCAGACTGAACTATTAATTTTGCACATTCGATACAAGGTGAAGCAGTTACATACAAAGTTGCATTATCGCTGCTATTGTGCGATCGGGCTACTTTACTTATTGCATTGGCCTCGGCATGAATCACATAAGGCTTCGAAACATTATTTTCATCCTCACATTTATTTTCAAATCCAGATGGTGTTCCATTGTAACCATCCGAAATAATCATCTTGTTTTTTACAAGTAAAGCTCCTACTTTCCGACGCTCGCAATAAGAGTTTTCAGCCCAAATACGAGCCATGCGCATATAACGTTGGTCTAATAATAATTGTTTTTCGGTCATTATTGTTTGGTTAATTGATAAAAATATGTGGTTTGTTATAAAACAAGTTTATTTCAACAACTCATTGGCAAATTCAATCAAATTTACACCTGAAAAATTACCTGAAGTCATTAATAATAAGGCAGAATTGTCGTAATTTAATTCACGGAGTTTGGATTGTAATGCTACAGAATCGGTGAAAACAGTAACATTATTACCTCCAAATGCTTGTTTTACTTGCTCTGGTAAAATTTCGTGTAAGCGTTTATGTTGAATTACTTCGGGGCTGTAATACACAAAAGCTACATCGGCTTCGGCCATACAGTCGGCATATTGAGGTAAAAAATCCTCAGTCAGACTGCTGAAAGTGTGGAGTTCCATGCAAGCCACCAATTTACGATTGGGGAATTGATGTTTAACGGCCTTTACTGTAGCTTTAAGTTTCGACGGCGAATGAGCAAAATCTTTAAAAGCAACCGATGTTGGAGTTTCTGCAATTTTTTGCAAACGATTTGAAGCTCCCGGAAAATTAGTAATGACAGAATAAAATTGTTCGTCGGTCACACCAATTTGCCTGCAAGCCATTCGTGCTGCATTCATGTTTTGCAAGTTGTGTTC
>JBMOHG010000598.1:0-2195 GCA_049317965.1 Paludibacter sp. | reverse complement strand
GTTTTTCTTACACTCCCCCTCGTTTGTAACGAGGGATGTTGTGGTTATTTGTTTATAACAAAGTTTTTTTCATTCATCTTTATCATAAAATCTTTTAACGTTATAAACGCTCAACTATTAACCCCTCGTTGCAAACGAGGGGGAGAATGTGTAAGAAAGATTCCAGATGCAATTTTGACCCCCTGCCTCCACCAGCTGACGAATTCCAGATGGAGTATTTAAAGTTAACACGATACTCGGAACTTGTAATGTCAAACTTTTCAGGGTATTGAAACTATGTTTTGAAATCGCTTTCGGTAATTAAAATATAAAATTCGGGATTAAATTATTTACGTTTTATAGTATGTTTAAATTTAAGTACTGCAAAGTTCAGTTCTATTGACGTTTCAGTTTCAGTAGTCTCCAAGTCATCATCTAATATTTCTGCAATCAAATTTCCACTCTTTTGCATAAGGTCTTTCTGAAGGTTTTTATCTTTCACGTCTGATAATTCACTAACTGTTCGAGATAGTTCACGTATTTTTGTAAAAGTTTCAATAATTGCTAAAGTAGTTTGAGTAGCTTGAGCACTTTTAAGAATTGTAGCAAGCATATATAGTCCCTTTTCTGTAAATGCCTTTGGAACTGCTCGCGTCATAACAAATTTAGTGGACGAAAATTTCGACCGCAAAATTTCTAAATCTTTTTCAGTTAGAATTATAATATAACCTTCTGGAAATTTCTCAGGATTATTGCGTACTGTTTCATTTACGCGTTTTGTTTCAACTCCATAAAGAGAAGCAACATCACTATCAATAATTACTTTGTTATCATTAACTGTAAATTAGATTTTCAACCTGTTCAAACTTTATAATTTTCATAAATTCTGTAATTTACTCCCACTCATTTGCAACGAGGGGTTTGTGGTTATTTGTTTACAATAAAGTTTTTATATTATACTCCCCCTCGTTTGTAACGAGGGATGTTGTGGTTATTTGTTTACAACAAAGATTTATATTTTACTCCCCCTCGTTTGTAACGAGGGATGTTGTGGTTATTTGTTTAAAACAAAGATTTATATTTTACTCCCCCTCGTTTGTAACGAGGGATGTTGTGGTTATTTGTTTAAAACAAAGTTTTACACATTCATCTTTAAAATTAAACTTTTTAGCGTTTCAAACGCTCAACTATTAACCCCTCGTTGCAAACGAGGGGGAGAATGTGTTATAAACGCTCAACTATTAACCCACTTTTGTAAATGAGAATGGTAGTTCAAATTTATACTTTCACCAATAGTATTACTTTATATTTAACTTTATCCCTGTTTTTAATATTTCCAAAACAAAAGGATTATTTGATTTTAACTCTTCCTTCGAAATTGGATGAGGTTCAATTCTATTGTCAATATTTGAAGCCAACAACATCAGTTTAACTTGAGTATCAAACCTGTCTATGTCGGTCAAATTATCGATAACTAATGCAATATCAATATCACTTTCAGCCCTTTGATTATTACGTGCATAAGATCCAAAAATGTATGCTGACAATAAATCCGGTTGATGATTTAAAACAGTATGAATGTATGTTTTTACAATTTTACGAATGTCTTTATCCATAATCGTTGAATTTTTATTTTTTCAATCCAAATTGCACAGAAATCAGGTGTACATGTCTTTTGAAAACTCATTTTATAATCATCATATCTTGCATTTATGTTGAATGCTGTTACAGTAGCAAAAAACAATTGTTGTTCTTCGTTTAATGTTATATTACATTTTTTAGCAAGTCTTAGTAAATTGTGAATATAGGGTGGATACTCATTGTTTAACTTCACATACAATGCTTTAAGTAGTTTTTCAATCATTAAATGACCTAAAAACATACTCCAGCTCAATCGTTTGTTGTCATACAATGTTATCATGGTTTCATAATCTTCATCTGAACTTTCTATCCAAAATTGAATCACTTTATCTCTATCAAAACCAGTATTTTCCATAGTTTAAATTCTTAACCCGTTATCCCGATAGCTATCGTGGACGGCATGTACCACCAGCCTTTCCATATTATATTTGCACCATTCGGCGAAGTTTAACTATCAACTGTCAACTATCAACTGTCAACTCAGTACTGCGTCTTTAGCTTACACTGATTTTCAATTCGGTTTAGTTAGAATCCCACCGAAAGTATTGGTATGTGACCCATGACATACAGAATTA
>JBMOHG010000597.1:0-2198 GCA_049317965.1 Paludibacter sp. | reverse complement strand
ATTTGATGCCCGCACAGTTTGGTCGGGTGGAATGCGCTTTATTCCGATTGATTTGGCAGCATCAATTATTAAGCAAGAGCAGGTTTTCGACAACTCACGCACTTATACCAATAAATACAAAGACTACTTCCGTACCGATTTCAGAATTGGTTTTAAACAAAACTTCGGAAAAGTATCGCAGGAATGGGGCTTGGATTTACAGAATATTACTAGTCATAAAAACCTGTATTCCGAACAATATAATAATCAGCTAAAAGAAATTACAACCATTTATCAGCAAGCTTTTATGCCAATGATGCTCTATCGCATTAATTTCTAAATATTTCCGTTATATTTGTGGTCACATTCAAAAAAATTAGGAGTATGGCGATTTTAAAACTCAAAGATGGAATTTTGTATTCAAAGTGGTATTATACTATACTTTTAATTGTATTTGCTTCTTTAGTAATTGGTTTTGTGTTTTCAATGGTATTGAAATTAGATTTCTCTATTATCAATATTCTGCTTCGTTCGGTTTTTTGTACCTTTACTTTATGGATGGGATGCGTGGCAATTGTAACTTTTTCGTGGAAAAAATTTCCTTGGGAAACTATGCCCAATAAACACATTATTATTGAAGTGTTGTTGATTTTTTTACTCCTCACGCTGTATTTTTATTTTATAGCTTCCGTTTTTAGTTATTTCAATAAAAGTTCTATTCAATTAGAATTGCAAACGCGCATTGGTGAAATTGTGATTACGGCTTTGATTACTGCTTTGATTACAACTATTCATGAAGCAGTGTTTTTTTACCGACAATGGAAATTAAATTTTTCCAAATCGATTAGTTTAGAAAAAGACAACCTGGAAGCACGATACAATGCTTTAAAAGCGCAAGTAAATCCGCACTTTTTGTTCAATAGCTTGAATAGTTTGATGAGTTTGCTCGACAATAATCCCAAAGCCGAAAAGTACGTGCAAGATTTATCGGAATATCTTCGTTATGTGTTACTTAGCAATTCAAAAGAGGAAGTTACTTTACAGGAGGAGTTGGAGAATTTAGAGAAATTCTTTCATCTTCAGAAGTTGAGATTTGACGCGAATCTGACAGTTGAGATAAATATACAACCCACTTCGCTCCTACTCCATATTCCGCCTTTGGCATTACAAATGCTGGTGGATAATAGCATAAAACACAATATCATTTCTACCAAAAATCCCTTGTATATCAAGATTTTCGACAATGGAAAAACCATTACGGTTGTAAATAATCTTCAGCCAAAACAAACAGTAGAATCCACCGGGCAAGGCTTGAAAAACATTGAAGGTCGCTACCGATTTATTTCAAACGAACCAATAAAAATTGTAAAGGACGAGAAACAGTTTTCGGTAACAATACCATTGATAAAAGCCCCCTAACCCCCTAAAGGTGGAATTGAAGACATATTCTACTAAAAAAAGTGATACTAAAAAAAATACTAACTTCTCTTGTTCCCCCTTCTTCCTCCCTCTCCTTTTGGAGAGGGTTGGGGTGAGGTCGGGTTAGGGGGCAAATATTTACTCAATAATGAAAAAGATACTTATTATTAACGCACATCCATTAAAGGATAGTTTTTGTACTTCGCTAGCATTAAGTTATAAAAAAGGAGCTGAACAGACTGGCGCAACTTGTAAATTAGTGAATCTGATCGACTTAAATTTCGATCCGATTATGAGATTTGGATACAAGAAACGCATGGAAATGGAGTCTGATTTGATTCAGATTAAACAGGACATCACTGCTGCAGACCATCTTGTACTGGTATATCCAAACTGGTGGGCAACTTATCCGGCTCAGCTCAAAGGGTTGTTCGACCGCGCTTTTGTACCCGGTTTTGCATTTCAATACCGCGAAAACTCACCAATGTGGGACAAACTTCTCACTGGAAAATCGGCTCGTATGATTGTAACTATGGATACGCCGGGTTGGTTTTATTCATTGATTTATAAAAATGCTGGTCACAATGCCGTAAAAGTAGGTGTGTTAGAATTTTCAGGTTTCAAACCTGTAAAAGTATCCGCTTTTTCGCCTGTTAAATCTTCGACCGAAGCTAAACGGAAGAAATGGCTGGTGGAAGTTGAAAAATTGGGTGAGAAACAAGTATAATAAAAAATGAACGTATGCAAATCAATGTCGTTTAGATAAGGAATTGATTTAAATAGTTGAAAAATAGTTCTTT
>JBMOHG010000596.1:0-2198 GCA_049317965.1 Paludibacter sp. | reverse complement strand
CAATGTTCCATGATGTAACTCGCGATTTTTACTCACATGTGAAGCTGTTCCTGAGATTTTGTATCTATCAGGCAACCAAAGATCTTTGCGTTTACCAATTTCAACAGGAACTCCTAAATCAACCAAAACTTTGACAATCGGCTTAAGAAAGTCATCATTAAGTGAAGATTTTCCAATGGTTTTATTTGAAATAAAGCAATAATTGAGATTCCCTAAATCGTGGTATACCGCTCCCCCACCAGACATACGGCGTACAATCTGAATCTCATTTTCGGTACAGAATTCCAAATTAACCTCATTCCGCATTGCCTGATTGCAACCAATTATGACCGAAGGTTCATTCACATACAAAAATAACAAATCATCCTGCCTCTCCGAGAAAAGAAACTCTTCAGCAGCAAGATTAAAAGTTGGAGAAGTGGATGAGAAATGAATGATTTGCATAATTAATCTACCACTAAGAACCCCTAGCCCCTAAAGGGGAACTATGCAAGTAAATTCGATTTATATATCTACATTTTTAAAATATGTAAATCAATACTAATTTAATTCCCCTTTAGGGGCTAGGGGTTGTCTTTATTCTATTTCACATTAAATGCCACCCGCAATTCATCAATTTCTTTATCGCCCATAGGTTGAAGCGGTCCGATTGAAGAAGCCATTACCAATGAATTAGCTGAAAACTCAGCCACTTCCAAGTAATCGAAAGTATTAATCAGTTTATTGCCGGTTACAATAACGCAGTCATTCTCAACAATAATTACCCGATTTTTAGCAAACATTTCTGCAATAACATCTGTGTCATTATACAAACTTTCGAATGGTATTGACGGCACGTCCTGTAGGAAAATCCAACTTTCGGGAATGGTACGAACATCAAATTTCTGGTGACTAACCGCGTGTGCCATCAGGTTTGTTGGCTGAGTAGTAATAATTGAATTGATGTGTGGATACAATTGGTAAATGCGGTGATGAAGCGCTACCGAGCGACTTGGTTCTTTGCCAGCTTCGGTCGTGCCGTTTTTTACCTGAACTATATTTTTAGCCAAAATATCCCATCGTGCTACGTCGCGGGGTGTAATCAGGAAGTCATTATCTTTCCAACGAACAGAAACAGTTCCGTAAGTCGAAATCATCAATCCCTGATCGCAGGCACGACGGATAATATTCACCATTTCAGTCCGGATTTCACGTTCGTCAGATGGATATTCAACATCCATAAACGGTGTAATATTCTTCGGAAAATGATTGATATATTTTGAAATCTGTTCGTCAGTCAGGGTATTTATTTTGCCAATACGACCTGCATTTACAATGGTACGACAGCAGAATTCCAGTGTTTCAAAACGTTGATAAGCATCCATCATATCAGTTCCACCAAGTACAACTCCGTGGTTTTCCATGATAACGGCTTTATACTTTTTATTTTGGAATTCTTTGGCGATTTTCTTTCCTAAATCTTCGCTTCCGGGACATCCGTAAGGTGCAAAACCTATTTCACCACAAATCTTACGAGCTTGTGGAACAATACTGGTATCCGGTACAACGCGTGCAATACTAAATGCTACCAGTCCCGGTGGATGAGCGTGGATGATGGCCGTCAATTCAGGACGAGCATCAAAAATTGCTTTGTGAAATGGGAATTCCGACGATGGTTTGTGTTGACCAATCACCGTTCCGTCCTTTTTCACACACACAATATCCTTCACAGTCAATGAACCTTTGTCAACCGCCGATGGCGTAATCCAAATATCACCGTTTCCATCTTTAATGGAAATGTTACCACCCGATGTGGTTGTCATTCCACTCCGGTAAATACGTCCGATAATCACATTAATTTGTTCTTTCGGATGCATTAATTTTACATCTAGTTGTTTCATATAATTATTAATCTGCCCCCCAACCCCCTAAAGGGGGAATAAGAGTAGTTAGTTTGGAAATTAAAATTTTATTTCAACATTTTAGACACCTGGTCTTAAAGCCCCTTTAAGGGTTTGGGGCACTTTACAATTTATCTGCGTTAGCCAGCAGGAAAGTTTCAGCTTCCACACTCCACAAGCCCAGATTTTTATCGCACATTTCAGCAAGTGTTTTGTAAACTTCATTTGTTTCGCCCAGTTTGGCAAAGTCCGAAATTGGCGTCAATGGCATATCTACGTGAGTATAAATCAATTTCTTTCCGCCCGGAATTTCAGGCA
>JBMOHG010000595.1:0-2203 GCA_049317965.1 Paludibacter sp. | reverse complement strand
TTAAAAACGCATTTAATAATTTCACTTTAATAATTTTAACTGCCTTCTAGTCATTTTACTTCATTCGAAGCAATTACTTCTGGAAAAATTACTTATATTTGTTGCCATTTAAAAAATGGGAATTGATATTAATTATCAACTTGAAAAATTAAGAAATACTTGAAAAGAATGGATTCAGAAATAAAATTATCTATAACCGCATTAGTATATAACCAAACAGTTGTTGGTACTTATGGTCTAGTATTAAGCGAGGAGGTGGGCAATCGTCGATTTTCGGTGATGATTGGTGAGCCCGAAGCACAATCAATTGCTTTAAAAATGAACAATAAGAAGTCACCCAGGCCATTGACCCATGATTTGATTAAGAATTTGTTGAATGTGTTTGATGCAGAATTACATAAAGTGCTTATTTACGATATGATAAATGATGTGTTTTATTCGGAATTACAAATACTTAGAGAAGGAAAAATAATAATTGTCGATGCGCGTACTTCCGATGCTGTTGCACTTGCAGTAAGAGCGAATTGTCCAATTTATATTAAGTCTGAAATTCTGGATATTGTTGGTACAGAGGTTGAAACAATTGAAAAAGAAGAAGATTTGAATATAAACAAAGCTGAACTTAACACTGAAGATTTAAATTCGCTTTCAGTTGAAGCATTAGAGGAATTGCTAGATGTAGTTTTAAAAGAGGAAAAATATGAACTAGCAGTAGCAATTCGAGATGCTATCAATAAGAAAACTAAATAGTTGGCGTCAATTTATCACTTATATGTATAATAATAAAAATAAATAATTATCATGGGACTAAAGTATCGTCTTACCGCAATGAGTTTTCTTCAATTTTTTGTTTGGGGAGCATGGTTAATAACAATTGCTAACTACTGGTTTGGAACAAAACAATGGGATAGTAGTGAATTTGGAGCAATATTTTCAACATTAGGAATTTCTTCTATTTTTATGCCTGCATTAATCGGAATTGTTGCTGATAGATGGTTAAATGCTGAAAAGTTATATGGTATTCTTCATGTTTTGAGCGGATTAACCATATTTTGTTTACCGATGGTAAATAATCCAAATACATTTTTTTGGGTTATGTTAGTAGCTATGTGTTTTTACATGCCAACCATAGCACTCTCAAATTCAATTGCATATAATGCATTGAAGACTAATAGTTTTGATGTTGTAAAGGAATTTCCACCAATTCGAGTTTGGGGAACAATTGGTTTTATTATTGCTATGTGGGTTACAAACTTAACAGGTAATAAAGCAACTGTAAATCAGTTTTATATATCAGCTATTGCATCGGTTGTATTAGGAATTTATTCCTTCACTTTACCAAAATGCCCACCTCAAAAACAAACTACCAGCAACTCTACTTGGGTTGAACAACTGGGTTTAAATGCTTTCAAACTTTTTGCAACCTATAAAATGGCATTGTTCTTTATTTTTTCAATGTTATTGGGTGCTGCCTTGCAATTAACTAATATGTATGGTGATACTTTCTTAGACGATTTTAAAAATGTTCCGGAATTTGCTGATTCTTTTGTAGTTAAGTATTCTACAATAATAATGTCAATTTCTCAAATTTCTGAAACATTGTTTATTTTGGCAATTCCATTCTTCCTAAAGAAATTTGGAATAAAGAAAGTGATGTTAATCAGTATGTTTGCATGGGTATTGCGTTTTGGATTATTTGCTTTTGGTAATCCAACCAATGGTTTGTGGATGATAATTTTATCGTGTGTTGTTTATGGAATGGCATTCGATTTCTTTAATATTTCAGGTTCTCTTTTTGTAGAAACAACTACCGATAGCAAAATAAGATCGAGTGCACAAGGATTATTTATGATGATGACCAACGGATTTGGTGCTGTTACCGGAAGTATTGTAAGTGGATTTATTATTGGCAAGTACTTTACAAACAATGGAATGAAAGATTGGTATTCGATCTGGATAACTTTTGCAATTTATTCTCTTGTTGTTGCGGTTTTATTTGCGATATTTTTCAAACACAAACATGATCCTAGTAAATTAGAAAACATAAAACATTAAGAAGATTTTAGAACCAAGAGCCAAGATATTAGATTGATATTTGAAAAAGTTTTTTGAAATTAAAAAGGTGGATAGGGTTTGTTCTATCCACCTTTTTTTCGAAAATTCAACTTTTAAATCCTTATAATTAATTCATTTTAAGTCTTTT
>JBMOHG010000594.1:0-2211 GCA_049317965.1 Paludibacter sp. | reverse complement strand
GCCAATTGTACCATTTTCAATGTATCAAAATCGGAAGTATAACCTTGTATATAATTCAAAGCTTGTAAAGCCAAATTGTTTTTCAAATTTTCGTACATCCACTCCGGATCACTCATTTTGTAAAGGAGTTTGTGCGTATTGAGTTTGTTATCGTGTTCTGTAAATTTGCCGGTATTCAAATCAAAATCCAAATAAGGCCAAAAGTTACCATGCAGACTATAACCGGGATCCATTTTGTCGTTCCATGGCTTAATTGCCATATAACGGCTTTGCAACAAACTACGTTGATGATCGTCGCCCCAAATGTAGAAAACAATGTTTTTAGTTTTGAATTTAGTAGCTTCTTCTTTGAGCATTCGTCGATACGATTGATAAGTACCATATCCACCCATACCGTAATTTCGGATTGGTTCACCAAAACTGGCAGCCAACATTTCCTCCCACGTTTCTCCGTCCGATGCTTGGTGACACTGGGCAAAACTATCGCCATATACATTAATACGGCAAGGTTTGTCTTTGTAATTTACTTGCGTGCGCGCACCATTTTTTTGAACGGTTGATATGGTGAAATTTTTACTGTGTCCATCGTGCGGCATTGAATTTCCCAAAACGTAACCCATTTCGGGACTAAATTGTGCCCAAGTACCTTTGTTGCTTAAAAAGACATCAAGCTCTGCCTTGCTGGCTACGTTCTGTTTGATATATTTTTCATAAGTAGTCTTCTCAAATTTAGTTTGTCCGTAAGTTAGCATAAATGAGATGAGTATTAAAATGAAAGAGAGTTTTAGTTTCATGTTTTGTGTTTCGTGTTTCGTGTCATATAAACATTATAAAATCTGTTTACAAACATCATTGCTTCTTTATATTGAAAATCGTTTTAAATATTAATTAATTATTTACATATAATTAACGTTACAATAAACCGAAAAGTAAAACCTTTCAAACCTTTCAAACGCTAATTTTTATTTTATATAAAAGTGCATTCCACGTATATAAATTGTTGGTGTTTCTGCACCCGGATAATAGAAGCTTAATTGCAAAGGATTGGCCGTGTATGAAGATTGTGGAAAATTTACTTCTCCCGTAAAATCATAATCAATTGTTGACCAGCCTGACGAAGCAGGTAATTGGCTAATGGCTGTAGGACCCACAAAATTAGGCACATTAACAAAAAACACTAGAGCTGTTTGAATATCACATTTATACTCAAATTTAAGGTGATTCTGTTCGCCAGGTAAAAATGCACGAGCCAGTGGAAGGGTACGTATAAAATTGGTATTTTTCAGTATTTTATAAGAATACACATTCCGTGTAATAAGGTTATATCCACCTTCAGTAGCTGTAATATCTTGGAAATTTGAAATATCACCCCCGTCTTTACTGGTTAAAGTTAACCATAAACCTGTATTCACAATTGCTTCTTCTTGTACGTTGCGCTTTCTGAATTTTATGTCTTTTAGTTCAATACTTGCCGGTACAGTTGGATTTACAATTTTCAACGTTAGTTTAAAATAAGAGCCAATACCACCCCATGCGTTTGTAGCTATTAAACCTTGCGCAGTACCCAAATCCCAAGTATACTCCTTCCATTCCGAACTTACATCCATTGTTCCCATATTGGCAGCAGCCGTTGCTTTTGTTATATCTAAATTAATAATGGGCGAAATGGTTTTTGTAGTTTTATACTTGCAAGTAAACACACAAGCTGCAGGATCAATTACACCACCAATTCTAGCAGTTGTGAAATTTGGATCAACTCCAGAAGTAGTAATTATATATGTGGCTGTTGAATCAGTCACATTGGATTCCTGAAAAGTCATGTTGGTAGCTTTTTTTATAAAAAAAGAACCATTTGATACCGGAACCTTAGCCGAATAATCGTAGCCGTAAATGTCTTTGTAGCTAAGTTGTGTAGGAAATTCCTGAGTACAAGCACTTACCGCTAACGTGAGCAATAAGATCCATAGATTATACTTTTTCATGAACAGAGTTTTTTAATGGAATTAATTTAATCAACAATAAAGGTAAAAGATTTCGCCACTTCGTTGCCGTCAATATCCTTCACTACGAGCATTATTTCAGTATCACTCGATGCAAAAATAACTCCTTTTACAGTTTCAGTTAAGGCATTTGCTTGTCCTGCAACCAATACTTCTTTGGTGATTTTTTTTGATGGAATGGCAATGTCAAAAAACACAGTTTTTAAATCTG
>JBMOHG010000593.1:0-2214 GCA_049317965.1 Paludibacter sp. | reverse complement strand
GGTTATTTCAATAGTGAAATGAATCTCCCACTACAATAGGAAGGTTATTTCAATAGTGAAACAGATTACCCGAGATGACGGGAAGGTTATTTCATGGGTGAAACAGATTACCTGAGATGTCGGGTTGTTTATTTCAATAGTGAAACAGATCACCTGAGATGTCGGGTTGTTTATTTCAATAGTGAAACAATTCACACGGTAAGACGGGAAAGTTATTTCAAGGGTGAAATAACTCTCACGGTAAGCTGGGAAGGTTATTTCAAGGGTGAAACAACTCACACGGTAAGCCGGGAAGGTTATTTCAAGGGTGAAATAACTCTCCCGAGAAATTGTGCTCAAAACGGATTGCAAGTCCTAAGAATACAAAAAGTTGGGATTAGAAATAAATCCCAACGACGAATCCCATTATTTTGCAAGAAACAAATTACATTATATCCTGCGAGACTGGGGTTTCTGGACTCCAACAAAAATCATCAAAAATAAAAATAACATTTTTAATTCTTTTAATAATCCATTTCAGGACAATCTTGTAATTTTATGTTATATAAAGTCGTTGATTTATCATTAAGTGTTATAGAAACCGAAGAAAATTTACCATAAGCACAATCGCCCCCCTCTTCCTCATCATATTTACAATTTGAAGTTGTAATCTTAATTTGGTCACCAGATATTTTGTAAGAACATTTATTTGAATTAAAAGTTAATTTATTTAATACATATACAGTTTCATTGATGATAATTTTACCCTTTTGTAGTTTAGTTTTGAAATAAAATAGTGTTTTTTCATTTTGTTGAAATGTAACCTGACCAAGTGTACCCTCAATGTTTTGTGGTGTAATAATCAATTTGAAGTTTTTATCTGTTGATTCATCTATATGTGGCAGAGACTCTTTAGTTAATATTTTATTTTCTTTTAATGCCAGTTCTTTTTCCTTTAAAATAAGTTCTCTTTCTCTGAGTTCTAACTCTTTTTGTTTGTTGCTATTTTGCCCACAACTAACCATTATTAACGATGCAATTATGATTGTTCCCCCCAATATTATCCGATTTTTCATTGTTTTATAATTCTATTTCTCCTACTCATAAGGCTTTTCGGATTACGCCCCGTTTGTAAAGTGGTTTCTGGCATCCACTAAATCTAACCATTATTTTTTATTGTTTAACCACTTTCTTTTGATAACTAACTTCTTTATTGGATAATTTAACTAAATACATACCCACTGGATAAGCACTTAAATCTAAGCTTATCTTATTTCCGATATTTTTATTTTCTGATACATAAATTTGAGCACCAATATGATTGAAAATTTCTATTATACACTTATCTCCTAATGCATCAATTTCTGAAATCTCAAATTTCCCTGTGGTTGGGTTTGGATAAATCTTTATTTTGTCAGAAGCTGAAATAACATCAACTGCTGTAGCTGTATGTGAAACACAAATATTAAATCCACCAGAACCAATTGCAGGTTGACCAGTGCCCCAATCATAAACTCTAATCCAATATGTCTGTCCCTTAGTTAGACCGGAAACAGGTAGTGTTACTTTAACTTTTCCGGTTGGATCAGCACATGCATTTTTATTGTTAAATTCTACTAAGTTATACACATTACTACCAGAATATACTACTACAACTGCATCTAAACCAATGGTTGAAGTATTATCAGGATCTACAGTAATTGTAGCAGAGTTTGTTGCCGCAACAAATTTATAAAATACACCATATTGAGTAGAGCTTGTGCCATTGCATGAAGGTAAATCTGGGAAACCATCATCTGTTGCATAATCTACAGTTCCTGAAGTGTAAGTACAAGTAGTTTTATCAGGTAACAATATTGCATCTGCACAGTTATCGTTTGCAGGAGCTGTGTTACCACAATTGCCGTCACTATTATTAGATGTATATTGATAGTTTCTGCGAGGTGTACAGCCGCATTCACTAAAGATGGGGTAAGTTGCGCTAGAAAATCTTGCGTCACCTACATCATACCACTCAAAATGGATATGATCTCCAGTAGATCCTCCAGTAGTACCTCCATCTCCGATTACACATCCTTGCTGTACAATGTCATTTACTTTTACTGCTATACTATTTAAATGTCCATAATATGTATAAGTTCCATCACTATGTTTAATTTTTACTAATCTACCATAGCCAGATGTTGCACTAAAACCCCACACGTGGGGTGAGCTTTAAATTGTTTGTTATCAGTT
>JBMOHG010000592.1:0-2223 GCA_049317965.1 Paludibacter sp. | reverse complement strand
AATAATTTTGTCGGAAATTCGAAAATGAGGGGTTTTCGGTCAGTGACTATATAACGGTGTACAATTGCAACATCATTATTCGGAATACTTGTAATAGATTTATAAATACTTCGGTCTAAATTGAAACCAAAACTACCCAGGTTCTGCATTACCAGGTGATTACTATCTAACTTATGCACTCGTGCAAGAATATCTTTTGTCCAATCCACAGTTGATTGTTCGCCACCCAAAAGCGTTACAGAATTTATTTCATTCCACAATTCCCAACCAAATACATTCGGATTGTTTTTGTAACGGTTTACAATAAAACTAACCCGATTCATATATACTTCTTTGCCTTTCTCTGTACTAAAAAACTCATCTACAGTTGAGAAACTTCCACCATTTTCGATATTATAAACAGGTTTATGAAAAGTTAATGAACCCGGAAACCGTTTCGTATTATCTTTCAAAAACCGAAACTGTTCAAAGCAGAATTTTACCCTTAGATGGTATTTTTTGGCCAAAGCTAATACTTTATCCAACCTTTCAATCTGTGATTCTTCAAAAACACCCTGTTTTTTATTTTCAATTTCAAAAAATTCAGCACCTAACATAACCCGAGTGTAATTAGCACCGTATTTGGCCAGGTTTTTATACATCATTTCTATGTTCTCTAAACCCAACTTTTCATCAAGAATTAGCCTTGGAAAACAAATATTAGGACCTACCGGAATGTACGCATTTCCATTCGATAACTCGAAATAGCGTGGATCTGTTTTGCTAACACGTACAAAACTCAAATCATTCGATAGTTGTTGTTCCCTGCCAAAAGTACAAAACGAAATAAATACGAATACTATAAAGAGTGCTTTTTTCATTGTAATGGAATAAAATTATTCGCGATTTATTTACTTCACAAATAATTTATTTTGAAATAATAATTGGGCTAAAAGTTTCTACTGCAACTGCATTGTCGCGAATAACCAAAGTATCCAAAACATCGTATGTTTTGCTATTTGTAAGATTTTTTACAGTATAACTCATATAAAATGCATCACGTTTCTTACCACCCCATTCTTCAACACCGCTTATATATTTTCCGGTACCCGAAATATCAGATGTCGATGTTGGATCTTTTGATATTACGATGCTATTATCCGAAAGTACTTCGATAACTGCTTTAAAATTAACGGAAGTAAGTGCAAGTTTATCTGCATAAAGCATTTTTGTTAACGAAACAGTTGATAATTTTGGAATATATGGAGTATATTCAATGTATTTTTTTTCCCAACCATAAGAACGGTTTAATTGAACAACGCCGGTCGTTGTTTCTTTCTGTATTCCACGTCGTAAATAATACCCGTGATACTTATTCACATATTTAACTGCATATACAGTGAAGTTCATTGGAGGAACAACCCAATTTCCTGAGATACGGGGATCGATACCCCATTTGCTTTGCACTGATGGTATTGATGATGTATTTGCTGAAGACATAGCCTTGCCCTTTAGAATTGAATCTGTTTGGGAAGATAAGATACGTACCGGCAAAATATATTTATTGGTTGCGGATAATGGATCGTTGAAAAAAGCATCGGTCAGCTTTATCGTAAAGCCTCCATTAAAACTTCCAGCCGGAATTACAAAGTTCGATGCAGTTATAGGTTCAAAATAGTTTGATGGTAATACTTTTAAACGAACAGTGTCATTACCAACTTTTATTGCTAAACTATCAGCCAAACTCGGATCTATTTCAAAACCAACATTTATGTTTTTCTTGTTTTCATAAACTCCAGCCATGGATGCTTTTATCTCAAATTGGTGCTTAATATCATTCGAATTGTCATAATATTGAGACTCGCCTAAAACAAGGGTTCGAACTGGATATTGCCAAGCAAAATAGGTACCTGTAAAGTCATAATCTTTAAATGTAACAGGTTCGTTTTGACAAGCCGACACTAAAAGTGAGATGCTTACTACAAAAAGTATTTTATTTTTTGTGATTTTCATATTCGTTTATTCTATAATTTTTATAATCAAATTATTAATTCGTGCCATTTTGTTCCAACTTTGGACATTTGAGGATTTCACTATTAGGTATAGGAGCGAAATATTTAAAGGTAATAAAGTTTCTGGGTTCGTCGTTTAACGGAAGATACTCAGGCGCTGCTCCTGTTGTAGCAATACGTGCACGATGAACCACTACGTTAGTTTCTAATCCCCAACGTCTGATATCCCAAA
>JBMOHG010000591.1:0-2227 GCA_049317965.1 Paludibacter sp. | reverse complement strand
TTAAGACAAATTATTGGGGTTTCTAGAAAATGGTGTAACCTATGGTAAACGATACACCATAAATTAAATCATTAAAATCTGAAGTTTTCGGACTATAGCCATCAACAAAATCGGTGAGAGAATACTTTATCATAAATTCAGCCCCAATTGAAAGATTTGTATCATATTTAAACAGATAACCTAATCCAAAAGGAATCGCAAAACCGCTATTTGATGGATTACCTTGAAATGAATTTATCATAACTCCATCCTTTTCATACTGTGGAAATGTGACACTTGAATTCAAATACGCCCCTCCAATAAATCCATAAACTGCACTGGGAGCAATATATCCATAACGCGATCCAAACATTATAGCATATTCTGCTCTTATTGATGCTTCGTAATAGTTAGAAACAAATGACAAAGGTGCGGTACCACGAGAATTTGGTTTATCGGACCCTGCATAATTTGCATAAGTAAAAGTTCCTTTATAACCTAAATTGTTAGGAAACCAATGTCGAAAGCCCACAGAAATATCGTAATTATGTACACCTATCTTGAATGTTTCTTTAAATATTGAGGCGGTAGGGTCACCAAGACAAAAAGAGGGACCAACCGTTGCAACCAAAGAACCAGAGGTTCCATTTCTACGACCAATCAATCCATTTCTTCTTTGAGCACCTAAATCAGGTAGAAAAATCAATAATACAAATAAGATATAAAGTATTTTTTTCATTTCATTTTAGAACATACTGCAAAAGTAGTATTTTATTTATTAACACCACACTTTTATCTGATATTTTGAAGATTTTTTTTTGTCAAGGTTTTATTTAAGAAGCTCATATTAACAAAAATAAAATTGTTGTATGTCTAATTCTGAGTATTTGAAGTTTAATAGAAGTAAATTCATGAATTTGTGTAATTTGCAGAATCTATAAGAATTGACTAAGATATAAAAGTTAATAATTTGTGATGTAAATTTGGTTTTACTAATACAATTAATAAAACTCTCACAATTGATTTTTATGTTGAGATAATTTGAATTCTAATCATATTTTCAGTTTCTACTCACATAAAAAAAGTTCAACTAAAAATCTTAAAATTTCAACTAATTTTGATAATTTGAAATCAATAATGAACTTTTTCTTATCAAATAGGTTGTAATTAGTAGAAATTATATTACTTTTGCAGCGTCTAAGAAAAAAGACACATTTTATGGTAAATCGTTTTTTTACATATTTCTTTTTTTACTTTTACTTTAGTAGGTGAGAGCAGGATAGCATTTATGTAGAAAGCAAAACTATAATAATAGAAAATACATGAAAATCCTGCTCGAATTAGAGTAGGATTTTTTTTATCACAAAACATGAACATTATGAAACGAGTAGCTATTCAAGGAGGAATGGGAGCATATCATGGCATTGCTGCAGAAAATTTTTTCACTGGCGAAGAAATTGAAATTATACCATGTATTACTTTCCGTGACATTTTCAAAGCTATAAAAAAAGATTCCAACGTTATTGGAATAATGGCCATTGAAAATACAATTGCCGGTAGTTTATTACCCAATTACGAATTACTTAAAGAACACAAACTTCCAATTGCAGGCGAATTCAAATTGCGTGTTTCGCACTGTCTGGCAGCATTACCGGGTCAAACTATTCACGATATAAAAGAAGTACAATCACACCCAATAGCATTGATGCAATGTGGTGATTTTCTTGGCACTCTGCCCGGAATAAAAGTAGTGGAACATGAAGATACCGCTCTTGCAGCTCGTGATATTGAACAAAAAAATCTGATTGGTAATGCTGCAATTTGTAGTGAGCGTGCAGCGGAAATTTATGGATTGAATATACTGGCAAGGGGTATTGAAACGAATAAACGTAATTTTACCCGCTTTCTGATTTTTGGAAATTCGTGGGTTGTTGACGAAATTCAAAAGGATGATACAATCAATAAAGCATCTATTGTATTTACATTGCCTCATGCCGAAGGAAGTTTGTCGAAAGTTTTATCGGTTTTCTCGTTTTACGGCATCAATCTTACAAAAATCCAATCATTACCCATCATTGGGCGAGAATGGGAATATCAGTTTTATGTAGACTTTAAATTTGATGATCTCGAACGTTATAAACAGTCGCTATCGGCTATTAAGCCATTAATCAACGAATTAAAAACTCTGGGTGAGTATCCCGAAGGAATTACACCGATGGAATAGTTTACAATTGACAGTTGACAATTA
>JBMOHG010000590.1:0-2230 GCA_049317965.1 Paludibacter sp. | reverse complement strand
ATATGAGTATACAAAATGCTGATGGTAGTTATACTTTGTGTATTATCGAAATCATCAATGGAGTAGTTCAATTAAAAAGATTTAATTAAAAAAAAGTAAATCTTAAATACAAAATGAATATGACCAACATTTTCAAACACATAGTGCTGATTTTTATTTTATTATCAAATAATTTACGCGCGGATAATATTACAGTCTATACACATAAAGCTGATTCTATATTGCAACTAATGACCTTGGACGAAAAAATTGGTCAATTAAATATGGTTGCTGGTTTGTGGGGAGCCACTGGTCCCGAATCTTCGACAGTTGATAAAATGGCTGATATCAAGGCAGGTGGAGTGGGTTCTATGTTAAATGTTTCAGGACTGAAGCGAATTCGCGAAATGCAATCACTGGCACTTCAATCCAGATTAAAGATACCATTGATTTTTGGACTCGATGTGATTCATGGTTATAAAACCGTCTTTCCTATTCCATTGGCACAAGCTGCAAGCTTCGATACTGCTCAAATAAGAATTTGTTCTCAAATAGCAGCAAAAGAATCGATGGCTGCCGGATTAAACTGGACATTTTCACCCATGCTCGATGTGTCGCGTGATCCGCGATGGGGACGTGTAATGGAATGTCCGGGAGAAGACCCATTTTTAGCATGTGCAATTGCAAAATCATCTGTTGAAGGGTATCAAAAACCTCAAAATGGTCTCAAATTTATGGCATGCGCCAAACATTTTGCTGCTTATAGCGCAGCTATTGGTGGTCGCGATTATAACACAGTTGATATTTCTGATCAGACACTTTATGATATTTATCTGCCACCTTTTAAAGCAGCGGTAAAAGCCGGTATTTCAAGTTTTATGTGTTCGTTCAATGAAATAAATGGTGTTCCTGCAAGTGGAAATCCAAAACTATATTCCATTTTATATAACGATTGGAATTTTAAAGGAATTGTTGTAAGCGATTGGGGTTCAATAGCCGAAATGGTTACACATGGATACAGTAAAGACCGTGCAATGGCAGCAAAGCAAGCTATCACCGTGGGTGTAGATATTGATATGCAAAGCTTCTGTTACAAAAATTATTTTAAAAATTTGATTGCAGAAAAGCAATTGGATGAAGAGCTGATAAATAAAGCTGTTCGTAAAGTGCTTATTCAAAAGTTTCAATTAGGACTTTTTGACGACCCATATAGGTATTGCAATGATGAGCGTGAAAAAAATGATATGTTGACCGCAGAAAACAGACAACAATCACGAGCTATGGCTCAAAAATCGATTGTATTACTCAAGAATTCGGATGGTTTACTTCCACTTCAAGCTGTTCGGAAAATTTGCATTGTTGGTCCTTTGGGAAATTCTCCTCGTGATATGGATGGAAACTGGACCATTTTCGGAAATTCAGTAGCTGTTACTTTATTGAATGCAGTAAAAAAGGAATTTCCGGATGCTTCGGTGGTTTTTGAAAAGGGTTGTGAGATAAAAGGAGAAGATAAAAAGGGCTTCGAAGTAGCAATTAACGCAGCAAAAGGAGCTGATATTGTATTACTTGCGTTGGGCGAAAGTTGGAATATGAGTGGTGAAGCACGGTCACGTGGAAGTATATCACTGCCCGGTGTGCAGGAAGAATTAGCATTGGAAATTTACAAAATAAATCCGAAAACAATTACATTGCTTATGGGCGGTAGGCCACTCGTTTTCAATAAAATTGTAGAAAAAGCTCCTGCAATTCTATATTGTTGGTGGTTAGGTAGCGAAGCCGGAAATGCAATGGTTGACGTACTTTGGGGTAAATACAATCCATCGGCACGGTTGACTATGTCATTTCCAAAAGATGTGGGACAAATTCCGGTATTTTATAATCGAAAAAATTCCGGGCGTCCGGCAACTGAGAAAGAGGGAAATTACTCCGGACGCTATATCGATATGGATTACAAACCACAATATCATTTCGGTTATGGATTGTCTTATACGACTTTCAATTATGATAAAATTGAAGTTCAACAGCAAAATCAACAAATTCAGGTTACAATGAAAATCACCAATACGGGTGATAAAGATGGAACTGAATTGGTACAGGTATATACACACAGACATTGGGGTGAGGTTACTGCTCCAATTAAAGAATTAAAAGGATTCCTGCAGGTATTTTTGAAAAAAGGTGAAACTAAAACAATCACAATTAAGATTCCATACAGCGAATTAGAATATTACGGACTTTCAGGTTGGTGTAA
>JBMOHG010000589.1:0-2236 GCA_049317965.1 Paludibacter sp. | reverse complement strand
TCATCTTTCAGGCAAATTAAAAAATCATCTGGTACTACTGTTGGTAAATTTTGCGAATACAGGGTAATATGCACCCAGTCACCTTCATTCTTTCCAATTTTCTTTCTGATTTCTGATTTTACCGGCAAAAGTAGTAAACCATTACCCATAGGCATTAAATGATAATTTTCAATTTCATAATTATCAATTGTGCCTTTTACTTTTACCAAACCAAAGTGAGCATGTTTATCTTGTTGTATTTCCGGTATTATAGCAAAAGTCCAACCTCCCTTACCCTGAAATTTTTGTAACAGGTAATTTTGATCTACTAATGGGATTTCATTCATAACTAATTAAAATTTAAATAGTTTAAATTGGAATTACTGAAATTTCAATAAGCTTTTTTGTTTCCTCTGTAACTTTAAATCTATTGTCGGTTCGGTATCCAATAATCCAAACGATTTCATTATCTGAAATAAGCAGCCAACTCTTTTCTTTCTCTAATCTGTTGATTTTATTGTCTATAAAGAAATCACTAACTTTTTTACGTTGGTTCATTCCAAAAGGATAAAATGAGTCACCTTCTTGCCAACGACGTAATTGTAAAGGAAAAGTGAGTTTTTCAGCATCAAAATGAACCTTGTTTTTAGCTTTTGAAACCAGAAAATCAGCAGATATGTCAAATTTATTGATTGTCAGTTGAATAGGTTCCGAAATAAATTCTTCTTTATCGAAAATAGTGTATTGTTTGTCATTAAAATCTTCAATTTTATTCAAAATTAAGAATTCTCTGTCTTTTAGAATTTGATAAGACGATGAGTAAAACATTTTCCCCGATTCTCCATCAATTTGTTCTGAAATTTGTTTTACCGTACTATTCCCAAAACCATAAGGATGAATGAGTTCGTATAAAACTGTTGGAATATTGGCCTGTTTTTTTAAAGCATCTATATTAAATCTTATTGTTTCAGTTTTTTTATCAACAACCTCCTTTTCAATAGTTTCTAATGCCTGTTCATAAATAGCTAAAGTACCATCAAATCTATCCAATGACTCATAAAGGGTATGTCTTACCGAAGGATTTATTTCTTCCAATAAAGGTAATACCTGATTTCTAAATTTATTTCGCTGAAAGTTTAATTCAGCATTTGATGAATCTACAATGTGTAGCAAATAATTACTTTTCAGGTAATTTTCTACTTCCAGACGGCTGCAACAGAGTAGGGGACGAACCACTTTTTCATTTCTATTGGCAATACCTGTTAAACCTCTTAATCCTGTACCTCGTACCAAATTCATAAGCATGGTTTCTATGCTATCATCCGCATGATGAGCCACTACTATGGCCTGAGCTTTGAGATTATCGAGTAATTCATAAAACCATACATATCTCAAATCACGAGCAGCCATTTCGATAGAAATATTATGCTCTGATGCATATTTAGAAGTCTCAAAATCAATATGATAAAATGGCAATTTTAGATCAGACGCAATTTTGCGAACAAATGCCTCATCTCTATCTGATTCTGCCATTCTCAAATGAAAATTGCAATGTGCTATGACACAATCATATCCGAGTGAAACAAGTATATTCAATAATGCAATTGAATCGGCACCACCACTTACTCCAACAATTACCAGACCGTTTGGCGTAAGTAATTTATGCTTTTCAATGTAATTTTGAACTTTTTGTTGCATTTTCATGTTGATTTTTGAAGTATCTTTGCAGCTATAAATGTTTACTGCAAAGGTATTAATTATATTTGGAAAAACTTTCCTTCATATCAAATCAGTATCATTGATCATTCTAAATTCAAAAACTAAACATGAGATTTCTGGAATTAGTTCAAAACCGTCAAAGTGATAGAGCATATCTCGACAAACCTGTTGAAAAAGAAAAAATTGACCGAATACTTGAAGCAGCTCGTTTAGCTCCATCAGCTTGTAATGCTCAACCCTGGAAATTTGTTGTAGTTACAGATACTGAAAAGCGGATGCAAATTGCAGATGCCACAGCTAGTAAATTGTTGTCAATGAATCATTTCACAAAACAAGCACCCGTTCAGTTGGTGCTAATTGAAGAAAATGCAAACTTTACTTCGAGTGTCGGAGGAATGCTAACCAACAAACATTATCCGCATATCGATCTTGGTATTGTTGCTTCTCATATATGTTTAGCCGCTGCCGACGAAGGTTTGGGCTCGTGTATGATTGGCTGGTGTGATGAGAAAAAAGTCCGAAAAGTACTTGATATTCC
>JBMOHG010000588.1:0-2239 GCA_049317965.1 Paludibacter sp. | reverse complement strand
CCCATTACCCTTTCAAAATAGAATTTGATGGCATTAATACTTTGATTTTGGTATGCACTGGACACATGACGGGTGTTTACTAAGTACAGTAGAAAATCCATAATCATTGGTTCGGTTATATCATCAATTGCTGTATCTTCGTAATGATTAATAAACTCTGTAAACATGTCGGTGTACACATCAATGGTATTTTGACTGTAACGCAACTCGGTAAGTTTGTTTACATAGTTTTGTGGACAAGTACGGTAATTCTCAATGTCGAGTTTAGATTTACGAGGTAGTACTTTGAGCTTCTTTTCTTCGTGATAGATGAAATTCAATACAAATTGTGCTGCAATTTGTTTTACTTCGTCCAAGTATTTTTCGGAGTAGGGCATTTCCCAGCAACGTCGGTCGCTATTCCAAACACACATCGGTACTTTTTTCAGCTGTTTGCTTATTTCAACATTATATACAAAATACAAACGCAACGTTCGGTTCGAAGTGTTTATAACCAAAAAATCAGTTTTAGTAAAAGCGGGTTGTTTGTCTGCTTCAATTTGGTAATTTGTTGTTTGTAATTCAACATTGTGTTCGATAATTTCTGCATCTTTTTTGCTAAAATATGATTTTAGCAAATCGGCATTTCGTCCGTAGTTTGGCACCGTCCAGCAAAACTGATTGCTATTCCAACGGGCATATTTAAACGAGCGAATAAACTGAATATCAGTTTCGTCTTTTGGTATTTTTATTTCAATTATTTTGGGATAAACCGTAACGGTAATAGCCGATTTTATTTCACTTGGTTTTGGTTTCGTACTTATGATGGCGGTTTCTTTGGAAGCTAATTCTATTTTTTTTGGAATTGGCTCATTATTCTTTATAGTCAATATTTTTTTGACTTTCTCGGTTCTTTGTTCCACTTTTGGTGCTACAGCTCCCCTCTCCTCAAGGAGAGGGGTTGGGGGTGAGGTCGGATATTCCACATTCGGAAACATTTCTTTCAATTGTTTAAATGCCTCTTTGGTATATGGTATGTGCCATGTTTTGAGCGAATTGCTCCATCGTGCATCGGTTATTTGTTTGAGCTTTTCAGCATTTTCAGCATTGTACGGAAAGTCTACACGTATGCGGATTTCATTTCGATGTGTGATTTTGGTAGCTTTCATACTTGTGATTTAATTGAGAATTTAAGAATGGAACGCTGATTTACGCTGATGAAACGGATTTAAAGAAAAAACGGATTAAAAATTTACTTCGTAAATTGATTTTGGTTGCTCTCAGCGTTTATATTTATTCATAAATATCTTTCTTTTATATTGAGCTTCTTTGCCAAAATTCATGAGTAAACCTAATTCAATATTCGTTGCCTTCAGATAATTAATTAATTGACATTCATTCTCTTCTGATATTTCTTTTGATGCTTTTAATTCAATTACCACAACATCATTCACAATAATGTCTGCAAAGTATTCTCCTACTATTTCATTTTCATATAATACTGAAATGGGATGTTGACATTTTACCTCTAGTCCAACTTTACGAAGTTCTATCGTCATTGCATTTTCATATACTTTTTCCAAAAAACCATAACCAAGTTTATTATAAACATTAAAGTAAGATTTAATTATTCTTTCTGTTGTTTCTTCATGTAGTAATTTCATAATAGTTGGTATTTTATTGATAATTTGTTAATCTTAAAATCATATTTCCAAAGGAAATATATAAATCCGTTTTTTTTATCCGCTTATTCCGCGTAAATCAGCGTCCTATTTCTTCAGTGTGATAGTATTGAGTTTTAACTTTCGAGGATTTGTTTTAGTTTTAATGTCAATAGCGAATTGTACGGAAAGTCTACACGTATGCGGATTTCATTTCGATGTGTGATTTTTGATATTTTCATAGTTTCAGGTTGAAAATAAGCAAATAGTAATGGCTTAACTTTAAAGCCTCAAAGATAGAAACTATATTTTAGATTAACAGCATATTCTTTCACTTAATATCTAAAATATCCAAAAGGCTTTTTATTTAGTTAAAAACTTAAATTCCAATTGTAGTAGGACATCTATTTCAATAGTGAAACACTATTCCTACTGTAGTGGGAGAGTTATTTCACCCATGAAAAAGCTCACCTGAGATGTCGGTTTGTTTATTTTATATGTGAAACAGATTACCTGAGATGTCGTGGGAATCCCACCATTTTGCAAGGTATAAATGATTAAATATCCGTTGGATTTGGACATTTGCAGTCGTGCAAGTG
>JBMOHG010000587.1:0-2244 GCA_049317965.1 Paludibacter sp. | reverse complement strand
GTGCTATTTGATAAAACCATCAAATATCTGCGTTGGAGTTACGAAAATTCTAATGTTGGTAGATTAACTGGCGCCAATGGTGCTGACATAATTATGGGTTCGATAGCAGCTTCGGTAATGACAGAAAACCACGAACAAATGGTTGATTTCAGGAATCAAATGGACAGATTATTGACAATTCAGAATATGGGTGAAGGTGTTGAACCGGATTACATGTTCAGTCAGCATTCGTCGGGCGGAAAAGGTCGCCAATTGTATTTTGGAAACTACGGAAAAGAATATATCAACTCGCTCCTTTTTTATTTTGAATATTGCAACAACACGCAGTACAATTCGGCCGGTATCTCTTTGCTCGAAGATATTTACATTAATGCAATTCAGTGGATTTTTTATAGCAAAAATTACGACCCCAATCAGGCGGGAAGGTACAATTCCTCCAACCAGTATTACGCACAATATGAGAGTATGACCAAACGGTTTCTCAATCTCAATACTCCACGAAAAGCAGAAATTAAAAAAGTATTTGACCGCATAACTGGTGAAAATACTTTGAGCGGCAACCGCATGTTCTGGCGGTTCGACTACATGATCAACCGTCGCCCCAACTACATGGTAAGCACCCGTATGTCCTCCACCCGCACCGTGGGCAGTGAAGCTGGAAATGGTGACGGTGAATTCAATTTTTATTCTGGAAACGGCACCAATTATATTTTTGTAACTGGAAACGAATACAATAGCGGTTATTTTAAGAGGTTCAACCATAGGCAATTTCCCGGAATTACCGCTGAGCAGGACAGCGCCAAACTTCTAATTCCGAACTGGGGTGAATTTGCTGGCAACGGCAATGCGTTTGCCGGTGGCGTGAGCGACAGCACTTATGGTGCTTGCGGCATGATACTGGACCGCAGGGGGTTACAAGCCTGTAAATCTTGGTTTTATTTCGATGAGGAATTTGTGTGTTTGGGTGCCGGAATCAACCAAACGAAAGGGATAGCGTCGGTGTACACTACACTAAATCAATGTAATGCAAGTGGTGAAGTTCAATATTCGGCAAAAGGAAAAACCTCAAAATTAAAAGAAACCAAAGCGATAACCAGTATGGATTGGATAATGCATGGGAAAGTTGGGTATTTCAACCTTGAACCAAACTCTAATTTTGTGTTGGCATGCGACAGTAGTTTGTTTAGTGCCAATATTAATCATGGTATAAATCCCCAAAATGGAACTTACGCATACGCCGTAAAACCGGGAGTGGAATCAGTTTCGGAAGCAAAAAAATACGGAAAAAATATCCCTGTTTCTATCATTTCCAATACTGAAAAAGTGCAGGCGGTTAAAAATACAAAACTGAATGTGACAGAAATAATGTTTTATGAAGCAGGAACAATTAAATTAAATGATGGAAAATCCATTTCGGTGGATGCCCCCTGTGCCATTTTGTGGAAAGAAAACTCAGGGCAAATAACGCTGGCCAATCCGCTTTGCGAATCAAATAATCCGTCTGTTATTACTGTGAAAATTCAAAATATAGATAAAATGACTGAACTGTCATTTCAGATGCCCACTGGAGTAAAATCGGGAAGTAGTGTAACCAAAAAGTTATAATTTTTAAGGCGAAAAATTACATGAACTATATATTGACTTGATAATAAATATATATGACTTTTTTATTTAAAAATGTTGTTTCTTATACAAATGGTCGGATTGGACTGACCTCGTCTGGTGAGCCGAAAAATAGAGTGAAGTAGGCGTAGAAAACTTTTTTGTTTGAGTCTCGACGTATTCCGTCGAGGCGAGTTTAAAAGTTTTCAGCCTACGAACGACTAATTTTTCGAGCGAAGCAGGCGAAGTCTTGACTTTTTTTGCTTACTTTTTTTTGTCAAGAAAAAAAAGTAAGTGGGGTATGGGGCAAAGCCCCATATTTAATTTATTGATTTACATTACTATTAATCTGAAATGTTTTCTTAGTCATTTACTAAATTTAAATTATCATGAAACATATTTATATAATCTTTTTCTCATTGTTTTTTGTGGCTTTAAACGCACAGACTTCTACTGATTATAGCACTATGTACACCAGAATATACAACAGCAGTTATGCTAGCGTATCGAGCTATAATCTTAGCAATCAGAAGGCTGACGGTACATTTATAAATGTAACCACTTATCCTGTTTCGCAACCTACAGCTAATACTGGCGCACCACGAGAGCATTTAGATGAAATGCTAAAAATTGCGCGTGCTT
>JBMOHG010000586.1:0-2246 GCA_049317965.1 Paludibacter sp. | reverse complement strand
AAGAGCTAAAGAGTTGGAGACCAATGTGGATCAATAATAAATTTTTGCAACAGGCAACATTCAAAAACGGTCGTTTGCAAGTGGGCGATTTATCGTTTGCCTCGCTTTACGTCGATGTAAAATATTTAGACAAAAGCGCCTTAATACGTGTGCTAGGATTAGCCAAACAAGGTTTACCAGTTTGCTTGAAGCAAGTTCCAAGCGAACCCGGATTAAATAAAACGGTTGGTGAATACCAGCAACTTGTAACAAAACTGCTCCTGCTGAAAAATGTAAAATCCGAATGGTCGGCTACGCAAACCACACCTGCAATCATTAACGGTAGCGAAAAATTCGATTTTTGGTGCAGGGAATCGTCTGAAGGTTTGTACGTTTTCTGTGCCAATCCACGTTCACAGCAACTCACTTTCCCTATGGAATTTGGTCAATCGTTGAACGAAAAAACAGAAATAATCAATATTCAACTAAATTACAACAATAAAACCCAACCCATTCAATTGCTGTTTAAACCTTATCAGTCTTTATTACTTCACATTACACCAAACAATAAAGTTGAATTTATAGACATTGAATTCCAACCAAAGACACCAATTTACCAAAAACGAATTAAAACAGGAAAAGAAAAATGGGAAGTTATCGTACCAAACAAATAATGGTTTTGTGGAGTTTTTTGGTTTTATTATTTTTTGTTTCTAAAGCAGAAGGTCAAAACCCGATTTCTCCACCCGGAATTTACATTGCCGACCCATCAGCTCATGTTTGGAAGGACGGAAAATTGTATGTGTATGATTCGCTAGACGAAAGTCCGACTTACTATTGTTCAAAAACATACCATGTGCTTTCGACAGCAGACATGAAAAACTGGACGCTAACTAAAAACTCGTTTGCTTCGGCAGGTACAGCGGATGCCGTTTCTTACAGCGACGATTTTTTATATGCTCCCGATGTACAATATGCCAATGGGAAATATTATTTGTATTACTGTTTGGCCAATCGGAAATCGACCGAAGGTGTTGCAGTTTCGCAGTCGCCAATAGGACCTTTTGGAGATGCTAAAATTATAAATACCAACAAAATAAACGAAATTGACCCTTGCGTTTTTATCGACGACGATGGACAAGCTTATTATATTTGGGGGCAATTTACGGCTAAAATGGCTAAACTAAAACCCAATATGGTAGAGATTGATTCAACCACTATTCGTGATAATATAGTGACCGAAAAAGAACATCGTTTTCACGAAGGTGGATACATGGTGAAACGAAAAGGTATTTATTACTTTGTTTATGCTGGTTTGAGTGTGAAAGATATGCCAACATGCATCAGTTATGCCACTTCAAAATCGCCTTGGGGACCTTTTAAATACGGAGGCATCATTATAAATAACGATGGCTGCGACCCGGGCAATTGGAATAATCATGGTTCGTTGGTCGAATTTAAAAAACAGTGGTATGTTTTTTATCACAGAGCCACTCACAACAGCAATACCATGCGAAAAGCCTGTGTTGAGAAAATCTATTTCAACAAAGATGGAAGTATTCCCGAAGTGGAAATGACTACTCAGGGAGCTGGAGAACCGCTCCTTGCCAACACCGAGATTGAAGCCGAACGTGCCTGTTTGCTCAATGGAAGTGTTAATATCAAATTATTGAGTGAAAGCAACGAGGGTTTAACCGACATAAAATCCGGTGATAGAATTGCTTACAAATACATTGATTTTGGAAATGGCGCTGATTCCATAACTGTACGCGTTTTTCCAGGGAGAAGTGCTGTTAAAATTAGAATTATGACCGATGCTCCGTGGTCTGCTAAAGGTTATTTGGGAACAATTGAAATACCTGCCGACAACAATCAAAAAGATTTTATTGAGGTAAAAGCACCTATCAAATCGACAAAAGGAGTGCACGCGGTTTGGTTAAGTTTTCAATCGCTAAATCCTGATGGTTTCAAGGTTGATTGGTTTGTATTTAAGTGATTTTAACTTCAAAATCTGAGAAGTAAATATCAAGAGAGTTAACATTAAATCTTTTTTGAATTCTTCTAAATTTCAAATATAAAAACAACTTGATTTATAAAAAATCCAATGAATTTTTATTCAACATATTATAAACTATTGTTTTTGTGCTTGTTATTCGCTTTCCAGAGTCCTAGTGCAGAAGCAATAACACCTGTGCCAGATGGATTTTGGGCACAGCCAGGCACCAACAATTCAGCCGCAAATTGGGGTGTTTCGGATGCTAATGAGC
>JBMOHG010000585.1:0-2249 GCA_049317965.1 Paludibacter sp. | reverse complement strand
AGTGAAACTGGGGGTTAATGAATAAGAGAATAAGCAACCCCGATAGGGGTTGACCACATATAAACTAAAAAGGCTTCATGCTATTGGTCAACTCCTCTGGAGTTGGTTTATATACTTTCTTTCATCCCCCAGATAAATCTGGGGGTTATGCACAGTAAACTCTTACAGAGTTTGTTTTACATGTATTATTAGATTATAATTTAAGAACAGCACACTTATTTAAGACAAGAAGCGGATGCTCACATAAAAATTTCTTGTAACTTACTAAGTCCAATAAATTAGTTTATATTATAATTTTTTTCTAACATCCCCCAGCCCCCTGAAGGGAGCTATTGAAATAGGAACATTGTACAAGAAAGCAGGATTCTCACACTGCAAAAGTCCCCTTTAGGGGATTTAGGGGCGGATTAAAAAATAATTATTAAAGAATATTGAACACTCACTTAAATAAATATGACATTAATAAAATCACTCCAATTACTTTTAGGAGAGCTTCATATATTTATCAAAAAGGATTTTCATCCCCTTTCGTATCTCTATACATTCACCTTTATCAGTATTTGCATTTTTCTAAATTACAGCTTTGGGTTTTATCAAAACGTGATGCGTGAATCATATTTTTCAGGCAATTCCCTTTGGATATTTCCATTGTTTTATGTGTCCATTTATTTTGCAACCATCATACCCGTATTATTCTTTCAAAAAGATTATAAAACCCTGCTGAACTTTCGATTTTATATTAAAGCTCTTTTCTTTATTGTGCTATATGGTTTAGCAATTGGTTATTATAGTTATTCCAGTTGGGAATTTCCTTCATTGTTTTCCGAAGAAAAACAATATGTTCTACGTTTAATTTCACAACTTAAAGGTTGTTTGTTTTTTATTCCTTCCCTATTCATGATGAAATATTTTTTTGATAAAAAAGTACTTGGTTTGTATGGTCTTGCACAAAACACAAAGCATATCCGGGCATATATATTGCTATTTATATTGATGTTACCGTTTTTGGTTTTTACATCATTTACATCTGACTTTATGCGGGCATATCCTCAATTTCGCCCCTGGTTATACCCTGATATTTTTAGCTGGCCAAACTGGTTTTCAACTTTTGTTTTCGAACTGACTTATTCTCTCGATTTTGTAATGACTGAGTTGATTTTTCGCGGTGCATTGGTCATTGGGATGGTAAGTGTTTTAGGCAGAAAATCAGTACTCCCAATGGTAGCAATGTATGCAGCTATTCATTTCGGAAAGCCATTAGGCGAAACAATTTCATCGGTTTTTGGTGGTTATATTTTGGGAGCTTTTGCCTATCAAACCCGACATATATGGGGAGGTGTAATTGTACATATCTGCTTAGCCATCACAATGGAAGTGATGGGATTTCTGCATTTCTATGTTTTCAAAAGCTAAGGTTTGGTCATTTTATTAATCGCAATAGTAAAAGTTGTTCTGAATATATCCATTTGCATTAAAAATAGGATTCCAACTATGATTATGATATAAAATATAAAAAATGATTAATAAAATGTCAATCGTAATTAGTTTTTTGTGTACTTTTGCGCCAAACTAAAAAATACGATTATGTTAGATGTTGGATTGACCACTTTTATGATTTTGGCCACGAGTCTTGTCATGTTAATGACACCCGGATTGGCGTTTTTTTATGGCGGATTGGGCTGTAAAAAGAATATTTTGAGTATAATGATGCAGAGCTTTGTCTCCATGGGAATTGGAACAGTTCTATGGTTTGCATTTGGATATTCGGTTTGCTTTAGCGGTAATATGCATTCAGGAACCGATTTCTTTGGAATAATTGGTAATTTTGATAAAGCTTTTTATCATGGAATTACACCTTCTACTCTTTATTCGCCCGATAAACGTTTTCCCGAATATATTTTTATTGCCTACCAAATGATGTTTGCCATTATCACTCCGGCTCTTATAACCGGTGCTTTTATTAATCGGGTTTCGTTCAAATCATATATTGTGTTTCTCGTATTATGGCAAGTGTTTGTATATTATCCATTTGTACACATGGTTTGGGGTGGCGGATTATTGGCCGAATGGGGTGTTTTCGACTTTGCTGGTGGAATAACTGTTCATGCTACGGCTGGTTTTGCGGCATTAGCATCTGTTTATTTTGTAGGACGTCGACAGGAAAAAACCGATCCGAATAATATACCGCTAGTGGCTATTGGAACTGCTTTGCTATGGTTTGGATGGTACGGTTTTAATGCAGGTAGCGA
>JBMOHG010000584.1:0-2252 GCA_049317965.1 Paludibacter sp. | reverse complement strand
GTAGCAATCATTGTATGTGCAAATGGGACACCAATATTTCTCAAAACAGTACTGTCTGTCAGGTCGCGTTGCAAACGTGAAATTGGAAGTTTAGCCGACAGAAACTCAAAAGAAGCATTGGCAATTGCCAAATTTCCTTCAGCATTTTCAAAATCAATCGGATTTACTTTGTGCGGCATTGCCGATGAACCAACTTCACCTGCTTTAATCCGTTGTTTGAAATACTCCATCGATACATAAGTCCAAATATCACGGCACAGGTCAATCAGTATAGTATTAATGCGTTTCATTGCATCAAACTGAGCCGCAAGATTATCGTAATTGGAAATTTGAGTTGTCCATTGTTCACGTTGCAAACCTAGCTTGTCAGCCACAAAATGATTCCCAAATCCTTTCCAATCAATAGCCGGATATGCAACAGCGTGAGCATTAAAATTTCCGGTAGCACCACCAAATTTAGCCGAATTTGCTGTATTTTGCAAAATTAAAAGTTGTTGTTTTAGTCGATTTACAAAAACCATTATTTCTTTTCCCAAACGGGTTGGTGAAGCTGGTTGACCGTGCGTTTTTGCCAACATCGATACATCGCGCCATTCATCTACCAATCGATTGAGTTCTTGAACCAATTTGTCCATCTCAGGATAATAAACATCTGTCAAAGCTTCTTTTATAGAATACGGAACTGCAGTATTATTTATGTCCTGCGAAGTAAGGCCAAAATGAATAAATTCTTTGAAGGGGTCTAAACCAAGTATTTCAAACTTTTCTTTTAAAAAATACTCTATTGCTTTTACATCGTGATTTGTTACTGATTCAATTTCTTTTACTTTTAACGCATCGGTTTCTGAAAAGTTAAAGTACAAATCTCTTAATTTAGGAAAAACAGATGCAGGCACGTTTTCCAATTGTTTCAATGGAACTTCGCACAATGCGATAAAATATTCAACTTCAACTAAAACGCGGTAACGAATTAATGCATATTCGGAAAAATAGGTGGCATAAGCCTCTGTTTTTGTGCGATAACGACCATCAACAGGTGAAATAGCAGTCAATAAAGATAAGTTCATAAGGAGTAAATATATATTGGTTTGGCCAGTAGAAATCATTTTTCATGGCTTAAAAAAACAAGCTGCAAAGTTAATCAATTCTATCGGATTAGAAAAGTTTGCTGACTTTCTTGCATCACTGATACTTTTTCTTTACTTTTGTTTCACGTTTAAATCTAATATGACGAAAAGTGAAAATTTGCTTTTCTTGATTTATTATTAAAAAAAACAATACATGAGATACATTAGAATTCACAAAGAAGGTTACTTAATAATTGGTTCATTAGTTTTGATTTTGTTGCTTTTAAACTTATTCGTATATAATGAATTTGAATCTTGGGTATTTATTGCCAACATTGTTATTTCTGCATTTTTGTTGTTCTTTTTCTTCTATTTCTTTCGCAATCCTCCCCGAAAAGTATTGATTGACGACCACAGTTTGGTGGTTGCACCTGCCGATGGAACGATAGTTGTTGTTGAACCTGTGGAAGAATTAGAGTATTTTGGTGATAAAAGAATGCAAGTTTCAATTTTTATGTCCGTTTTTAATGTTCATGCCAATTGGTATCCTGTAAAAGGAACTATTCTTAAATCAGTTCATCATAAGGGTCGACATATTGCGGCTTTTTTACCAAAATCAAGTACCGAAAATGAACGTTCAACAGTTGTTATCGAGTCAATTGGAAAAACAGAAATTCTTGTTCGACAAATAGCCGGAGCATTAGCTCGTAGAATTGTAACTTATGCACATGCCGGAAAAAAATGTCATTTAAACGAACATCTCGGTTTTATTAAATTTGGCTCGCGAGTGGATCTTTATTTTCCAATGGACACCGAAATTTTTGTTCAGGTAGGCGATTCAACTACTGGAAACGAAACTATCATTGCCCGACTAAATGAAGATTAAATGACCATAGAAGCTGCACAACAACAAGTTGACGAATGGATTAAAACTTATGGAGTTCGTTATTTTGGCGAATTGACCAATATGGCTATCCTAACTGAAGAGGTAGGTGAATTGGCAAGGGTGATGGTGAGAACTTACGGCGAACAATCCTTCAAAAAGTCAGACGAAAATGCAAATCTTGCCGACGAAATGGCGGATGTACTTTGGGTTTTAATATGTCTTGCCAATCAAACCGGCGTAAATCTTACCGAAGCATTTGAAAAAAATTTGCAGAAGAAAACCGAACGCGATAGCAAAAG
>JBMOHG010000583.1:0-2254 GCA_049317965.1 Paludibacter sp. | reverse complement strand
AAGCATGTGCCTGCATATTATGACCTACCCAGCCATTTTCGTTACCAATTCCTTTGGGGAAAAACTTAGATTTTGAGTTGAGGAGTAAGCGAGCTGTTTCAGAAGCAGAAGCCGAAACCACAACAATATCAGCAGTTTGCATCTGTTTATGATTTTTTTCGTCGAAATAATACACTCCGGTTATTTTTCCTTGTTCATTTACAATTATCTCGCTCACCATCGAATTGATACGTAATTCACAATTACCTGTTGCAAGTGCGACCGGGATTACCGTATTCTGTGTTCCTGCTTTCGCATTTACCGGACAGGCATAACCTGAGCAAGTCCGCATACGATAACAAGCAGGTCGACCATCATAAGGAACAGAATTTCGCAACATTGGTATAGGAAACGGATGAAAACCCAATCTCAGTGCTGCATCGTGCAAAATTTGTGCTTGGGTATTATGCGAAAATGGTGGCATTGGCTGCGGTTTTCTGCGTGGCGGTGCAAACGGATTCTGACTATCATCGCCCGCAACTCCAAGTTCCCATTCTGCCTTTTCGTAGCAGGGTTCAAGTTCTTCGTAAGTTATTGGCCAGTCAGCTAAAGTAGAACCTTCAACATGACCATAAATAGTTTTTAGCTTAAAATCCTCCTCCATAAAGCGCCATGCCTGAGCACCATAACTCACTGTACCTGAACCTACACAAGCTGCATTATTACTATATCCACCTTCAGATGGATAAACAATTTTAGGTTCACCTTTTTGATTCACATTCACCCGTTTGCAATGCAATTCATCGGGGCCATAAGCATTGCCTAACACATGCATTCGTTGCGAAGTCAATTCATCCGTATCAATATCATCAAAAGTTGCCCATCCACCACGTTCGAAAAGCACGACAGAAAGTCCGGCAACACTTAGTTCTTTGGCTACTACACCACCTCCAGCACCTGAACCTATAACTATGGCATTTACATGTTTATTTCCCATGATTTAAATTTTATAACGGTTTTGACCAATTATTACCGGATAATCAATTCGCATCATTTTGTAACTGACATTATTTTTATTTCCGCCATGACGTGGGCTTCCATAAAAACTTTGCATGGTGTGGCTGCGTATCATTCCGAAAAACTCTTTATCAAATTCATCTTTCCAGCTACTACCCTCCATTTTCCCCGCTTCCATCGTTTGTAGAAAAACAGTTTGGTCATCCCATTCCAACTGTTCAAATCGTTTTTTATATTTTGTTTGACAAGTTTCTTGAATTGCCTTTAATCCTTTTCGGTATGTGTCCTGATGTCGTTTATACGGTCCCATTAACTGCTTGTCAATGAAGTTAGTTGCACCTGCATCGCGTGCTCCCATTGATTCGTCGGTGGGAATTATTTGTTCTGCCAAAGCATCAACCAACACTCCCTCTTCGTTTGTAAAAAATCGCCATTGTGATGAATTACTTTTCCCAAATGGATTTAAGCTGATTAATGCAACGCCGGTAACTCCAACCAATGAAAGTGAAAGAAATTTTCGTCGTGAAATTTTATTATTAGTATCCATAACTGTCAGTTTTTTATAAGATCAACAAACTTATTTTTTTATAAATGCAGCATCAAATGCAATATTGCTTGTTTTAAAGTCTTTACTTTTGATATAATGAAACGCTTCTGTGGCGCCGTGAATTCGGTCCATTCCGGCATCTTCCCATTCTACAGAAAGTGGTCCGGAATAATTATTCCGGTTCAGAGCGCGAATGATATTTTCAAAATTTACTTTACCGCGGCCGGGTGAACAAAAATTCCATTTCCGACGATAATCGCCAAAATCCAGATAACCACCAAAAGTTCCTGCTTGCGTTTGTTTGTCGTTTACTTCCACATCTTTTACATGAACATGAAAAATTCGTTCGGCAAATTTGTCAATAAATTCGATATAATCTACACCTTGATAACACAAGTGGCTTGGATCGAAATTAAAGCCAAATGCAGGATGATAATTCACGGCTTTCAATGCTCGTTCGGCAGTTACAGTGTCGAATGCTATTTCGGTTGGATGTACTTCCAACGCAAATTTAATTCCCAGTTTTTGGTATTCGTCTAAAATGGGTGTCCAGCGTGTTGCAAAATCAGCAAAACCTTCTTCAATCATTTCGGGTGGTGTGGGTGGAAATGAATAAATCAGGTTCCATATTGAACTTCCTGTAAATCCATTTACAACATCTACACCCAGATTCTTGGCAACCATAGCGGTTTTTATCATTTCTTCCGCAGC
>JBMOHG010000582.1:0-2260 GCA_049317965.1 Paludibacter sp. | reverse complement strand
TTTGCAAAGATACAAAAACCTTTTTAATGAGCAACATCCTATTTGGCTTCAAAAAAGATGGTATATCAGCCAAATTAGTAACTAACGTTATATATTTGATATTGAAAGATTTATATTTGCAATTATTCCCGCTAAAATATTTTAATAGTCGAGTATTTCGAGACATTAAAGAGTTTTTGGATACAAATGGCTATTCACCCTCAGAGCGAAAAAACGTTGAACATACAAACGAAAAAACTCTTAAAGGTTTGCTAAATAAGCAAACTCTTTAAGGATTTCTTAACCCCACTAAAAAAAATAGCTTACCGAAGCTCCTAATCGTTTATTATAAACCGAAAGTGGATTTGAGCCTCTAGCATTGCTTTCCAACTTACCATAAGAAGCTGATGTTAAATCTAATTCAAGTGATAATTTTAGATTGGGCAAATTATAGCTCACAAAAGGTTGAATACGATATAAATGATTCAGCATAATTTGATCGCATACCCCCGAACCATAAGCAGTAATCTTTCCATTTCTTTTAATCAGATTTTCAGAAGAACCCAGATTTTGAGAATATCCAATATAAATTCCTGCCTGAAAAGTTGTTCCATATACAACATTAAACCAACTACTCATCATGTTAATATTCGAGAATGATTTAGGACTGCCGATAGATGTAGTATCACTAACGCCATAGCCATAAGGCATTACATAATCACTCATGTTTTGTCCCAAAATAAATTTGCCTTTTACTTGAAATTTAGGTGTTACATATTGTGAGTAAATAACTGCTGCCATTGAAGTTAGCTGTTCAGTAACAGGTTGAATAGTTTTCACATCTAAACCAGCTCCTGAAATCCAATGATCAGTTTTACATTCTGCTCCTAAAAACAAATCAGGTAACATAGCATTTTTCAAATATACAGAACTTGATCCTAAAGGTCCGGGTGAAGTGTATTGCATCTGATAAGCAGCCACTGCCGTAAAAGATAATGTGGGATTCAAATTGTATTTGAATCGGAATTGGGGGCTGCGGTTAAAAGGTTGAAAAGGTGCTCCTGCATTTAATGAAGGTACTGTTGGCATAACATTTCCGAATAAAGGATGCCAGGTTTGTCCAAGTAACAATTCAGTTTTTGCCCAATTTAATTTTAAATAGGCGTGACGAATACGTAAAACGTAAAAATTTGAAGAAAAACCAGCAAAATCAGCTTCAATTTTACCCGAAGATTTAGCACCGAAAATAGCAGAACCATTAATATCCAGCCCTAAACGAGTGGCAATACTAAGCATCTCGGCTTGAGGAGTTCCATTTTTGTCAATTCCAGATACTAATTCTTCCGGCTTTGGAAAAAGATGATATAAACCATCAATTGACTCCACATTTTGTCGGGAGTTGTAATAAAAGTCATTTCGAATAAAACCATAAAGTTTAAATTTTTCTACTGTTTGTTGACCAAAGGTAAGGGCTGAAAATGTAACAAAAATAATTGGAAGAAACTTTTTAAAATTCATACTAAGTTGTTGATTTGTAATTTAATAAATTATTTGTTGAATGATTGAATTAATTTTTGATAATAGAGTTTATATAAGTTAGACACTTAATGAATAATATTTTGTTGAACGCAAAGAACGCAAAGTTACTAAGCCGCAAAGAAAAACTTTTAAGTTTTTTACTTTGCGTACTTTGCGGATATTTGATGATTCAATAATTGGCATATTTAAACTTTGCGTTCTTTGCGTTTATCTGTATATTTTAAAGAAATGCACTAACTTATATAATGGCTAATAAAGAAGGTAAATACTCAGATTTATAAGGTCATTATTGCATTTTTTACCCCAGTTCCAAAAGTTCCACTGAAGGCTATGCATAGTCATACCTGTTGGGTTGGCTGTAAAAAATCATTAATTCAATGAAAAATAAGCTCGTTCCAAATATATTTCCGAAAATATTCTAATTCACATAGAAAAATAAAAGAATAGAACGCAGATTTACGCAGATTTAGCGGATAAGACGGATTTTCCTGTTTAAAACGGATTTAAAATCCCGAAATCGGGATTGATTTTAAGAGAAAAATCATTCCGACTTGTCGGAATTCTTATCCGTTTTTTTATCCGTTAAATCTGCGCAAATCCGCGTTCAATTAATTTGTCTCATTATGGGACGAAGATTTTAATGTTAAGTAGCTATTTTTAAAAAGCAAAAACGTTTGAGTTAGAAAGCAAAAAACAGTAGCTTCATTTTAGAAGCTACCGATTTTAATTTCATTATTACTCT
>JBMOHG010000581.1:0-2268 GCA_049317965.1 Paludibacter sp. | reverse complement strand
CAAAGCAATTATTTCTCTTTCAATTTCTCGAAATACATAGCAAAAGAGCGATACAGAAAGTGTGACCATTTACCAAATGGAACAATAATCACAGCCCATTGTACCAATACTGTCAGATGGAAAATATAAAGCCATTTGTTCATTTCCAATATGTCAAGATCGATAAACAGGCGTACCATAAATGCGGTAATTCCCATTAGAAAAAGCCAAATAACGAAAAACCAATCAGAAGGTTGAGAATGTTTGCTCACTTCTTTTTTCTTTTTCATACGACTCGAAACAAAATCGATGGTAACAACAAAAACTATTGCACTCATTACATAGCCCAGAATAATCACAAACAAGTATTCAGAAGAAAACCAATCGAGAACTACAGTTGTAAAAAGCAACGACAAATAACCAATAACAAGTATAAAGTGCTCGAACCAACGGAATTGATTATCGTCACATCCCAATGCCCGTTTCTGAGTAAACATGTGAATGAACAATTCACCTGAACTTTTCAGGTATTTCATAAACGTGACTTTCGTTTTGGGTTTCAGAATTGTGAAATACCACATACGTGCCACATTGGGCAATAAAATTACAAACCCTACAGTAAGAATGGCTATCATTTCGAACATGTGACCGAAGTGAACCATTTTCTCCAGTTCAAAATCAACCGACACAACAAATGTTATTACTCCCACCAAAGTGAGGACAAATGCTGCAATGCTCAATGGCAGTGATTTATACAATAAACCCGACATCCCAGTCCAATCGTATTTGGCAGTGAGCCACCGACGAAGCGACATCATCAGTTCACCCGGTTCAGCTTGTCGTGGGCATTGACTTGAACATTCGCCACAGTAATAGCATTGCCATGGTTTCAACGATGCTTTTATTTCATCTTCCAAACCAAGTGTGCTATAACGAATCATTTCGCGTGGAAATGAAGAATCGTTTGTTGAAAGTGAGCAGGTTGCAGTGCAGTTTCCGCAATTGAAACAAGCGCTGAAATCATTGGCTCCATATTTTTTTAATTCAGTTGCAAATTTTGGATTTACTCTTGACATTTTTTTTAGATTTTAGAACCAAGAATCAAGAGTCAAGACGTCTAACATCTTGGTTCTTGGTTCTTGGCTCACGGTTCTTATATCTATTTTTTCTTGTAATAATAATATACTTCTTTGGCATCCATGCCTGCCGGAACAACAACTCCATAACGATTCATCGTCATTAGGTGGAATGTTACCAATTCGCCGGCAAGTTTTGAGTTCGCTGCAATTTCCGGGATGGTATTTTTTTCGTCGGTCATACCTGCCAAAATTTCGCGCCATACCTGCGGATATTCTTTCATACCTACTTTACCTTCATCTTGCTTTTCTTCTACAACAGCTTCTTTTTCTTTGATAATGACATCTTGCATAAAACCATCAATCATCGATTCAATTTCATTGTCGGTATATTGAGCTATTTCAATGGCATTTACGGGACAAACCGGAGCACAAATTCCACAACCAGTACAAACTGCTTTGTTGACACCAGCTACATGTTTTTCGCCAAAAAGTACTTCCTTAATTGCTGTATAATCGCATACATCCGAACATTTTCCGCACCATGTACAAGCATCTGCGTTAACGCGGGCGATAATTGGGTCAACAGAAACAGTTCCACTTTTGAGCAATGCTGTAATTTTTGAAGCACCTGCCAATGATGACTGAACTGATTCGCTAACATTCTTTGGTCCCTGACATGTTCCACCGATATAAACGCCTTTAATTACAGTTTCTACCGGCTTTAATTTTGGATGTATCTCATTGAAAAACTTATCGCGACCAATTGGGATTTTGAATAACTCAGAGATAGTAGTTGCATCTTCGCGCGCAATCATTCCTGTAACCAATACCACCAAATCAGCTTCAATTTCCATTTCCATTTTTGCTGTCAGATAATCTTTCACTTTTACGATAGTCGATTTTCCTTCAACAGATACTACCGGTATTTCTTTGTCCTCATATTTGAAATACAAATCACCTTGCTTTGAGGATTTATCGTACAAAATTTCTTGTTTGCCATAAGTCCTGATGTCACGATACAGATGATAGGTTTGGATATCTTCGTATTTTTCTTTTAGCTGCAATGACGTGTGAATGGTTGATGTACAACATTGACGTGAACAATATTTGTTGTCACCTTTTTTCTGACGACTACCAACACAGTAAATAAATGCTACTGAATTGATTTGTTTCCCATTGAAAACCAACTTTTCAGGATTCAACTCAATCA
>JBMOHG010000580.1:0-2276 GCA_049317965.1 Paludibacter sp. | reverse complement strand
GTCAATTTTACAGGTGGAGCTTGTTTCCCTGAAAAGAAAGATGCACCCCAAGTTGCTGCTTATCTGGCACGATTCGGCATTAATTGCGTTCGTTTGCATTATATGGATGCAGATCTTTCGCACGTTTATAGTAATTGGAAACCCGAACATACATTGTTCGATATTACTAAGAACTCAACCAGAGAATTGTTTCCGGAGAATTTAGATAAACTCGATTTTTTAATTTCAGAATTGAAAAAGGTGGGTATCTACAGCGATATCAACCTAAATGTAGGTAGATTTTTTAAGTCGGAAGACGGAGTAAATTCTTACGAAAATACTGGTTTGGCTAAAGGTATAACTTTGTTCGACGATCACATAATTGAACTTCAGAAAGAATTTGCAAAACAACTACTTACCCATGTAAATCCATACACAGGAAATGCTTATGCCAACGAACCTGCCATAGCATTGGTCGAAATTGTGAATGAAAATTCGCTGATTGAAGCATGGATGAGCGGAAGGCTTTTAGGGAACTTCACAAAAAAAGGTGTAGCCGGATGGCAAGACATCCCGCCTTTTTATGGAAAAATGTTGACTGCGAAATACAATGCATGGTTAAAAAAGAATGTAAAAGCTTCAGATATTAAACTGATAGAGCAGGAATGCGGTGTGAAATCGGGCGAAGAAATTCCAAGACTAAAACCGGCTGAATTCAACAAAGCATCTAAACTGCGCTTTTATTCGGAATCAAAATTCATAATTAGTACTGAGCGGACATTTTATACAGGAATGTACAATTATCTGAAAAAAGAGTTGAAGGTAAAAGCGCTATTGATTGGTAATAGTGATTGTGAACAAAAAAAGAGTCCGTATGCTATTCTGTCCAATCTTGCATTATTGGATGTGGTTGATTCTCATTGCTATTGGCAACTTCCCGGGTATTTTAAAGATAAAAAAACAGGAAAAGCTTATTTACCCATTGAAAATACTCCGATGGTAAATGACCCGGGTTACAGCACTTTTGTTCGCCTTTCAAGGTCTGCTGTTGAGGGTAAACCTTTCACTGTTTCGGAATATAACCACGTTTTTCCCAATGAATATGCCTGCGAAGGAATTCCTATACTTTCAGCTTATGCTTCAATGCAGGATTGGGACGGTCTTTTCAGTTATACATTTGAACATGTAAAGGCTGATTTATGGAATAAAAATTATGAAATTAACAATACCGGTTCATTCGATATGGGTATGGATCCTATCAGAATGTCGGCAATGGCGATTAATGGATTAATGTTTTTGAGAGGTGATATTGTTGCCTCAAAATCATGTGTTTACAGGAGCTATTCCGAAACCATGAGTATGGAAGGTATCCGTGATTCATCCAAAAACAAACCTTATTTCACGAAGGGTTTTTCATTGATGACACCATTGATTGAAAAAACACGTATAAAATATTTTAAGAAAAATAGTAAAGAATTCCCTGTGGTGGACGAGCTTAAAGAAATAAAATCCAAAACAGGTGAGTTGAAATGGAATGTAAGTGATAAAAGTTTTGTTGAAGTTGCCACACCCAAAACCGAATCGCTAATTGGTTATTTACCCGAAAAAACATCGATGTTGAAGCACCTTCAACTAAAATCTCAAAACGATTTTGTCTCTATTATATTGAGTTCTGTTGATAATAGAACGATTGCTTCAGCCGAAAAGCTATTGTTGGTAACTTCAGCACGTGGTGGCATGACCGGAATGAAATGGAATAGCGATAGGAAATATCTTGTAGAACCTGGAGCTAAACCAACAACTATTGAAGTAATTAAAGGAACAATAACTATTTCAGGTCTTAACAACGCCAAATCAATGGTCATTGAACCGCTCGATGGAGGTGGCAATCCGATTAAAAGTTTTTCCGCGCTTGTTAATAAGGGTGTGGCTACTTTCGCCCTTGGTGATGATGTGACAGTTTGGTATTTGCTAACAGTGCAAAGGTAGAGCTTACATAAGCAGATTAAAAATACTTACCATTTATTTAAAAAGAATATCATGAAAAAGAAATCATTTATTTCCGTACTTTTATTTTTTGCAGCAATTATAGCCAATAGTCAAAGTTACATCACATTCGACCAGACTACAAATACGTTTATACTGAAAAACAGTTTGTTCCAACGTAAATTGCTGATTGATAAAGACAACCACTCGTTTTACACAACGAGCTTCTTAGACCTTGTCAATAGAGTTGATTATAGTAGGCCAAGAACACGAGAATTTGGTATTTGTATCAACAACAAAACGGTGTATGG
>JBMOHG010000579.1:0-2281 GCA_049317965.1 Paludibacter sp. | reverse complement strand
GTCAGGCTTACACAATCTAATTTTCCACCCAGAGGAGGATTTAATTTGGAAACCTTAACTTCTGCCTTAATAACTCCGGTAAATTGATTGTAAAGCTCATCTAATATGCGTTTTCCAACATTTTCTAGTAATTTCGATTTAGCTTCCATTTGCTTTTTTACCATTTGGTAAACATTTAAATAGTTGATAGTTAAGTGTATATCATCATTGTTGGCAGCTTCATCCACATTTGTTTCTATAGTTAAATCTACTATAAATTTTGTACCTATAATCTGCTCTTCTTTAAAGCAACCATGATAAGCAAAAAATTCCATTCCTTCCAGTTTTATTAAAGACATAATGTTTGATATTCAGTTTTTTAATAATATTTTTAATAGACTTCAAACCTACATATTTTTTCTGAATTTTGAGGATAAACTGAAAAAAATATTTAGAATTAGTAATAAAACTTTAACTTTGTACTTCAAATTTAAATTAAATGGAAGAAAATTCGAACAATATCAATATAAAGCCAACGCTTAATTTTATAGAAGAAATCGTTGAGCAAGATATTAAAAATGGTAAAAATGAAAGTCGTGTACATACCCGTTTTCCACCAGAACCCAATGGATATCTGCATATTGGACATGCAAAATCTATCTGTCTGAATTTTGGTTTGGCAAATGAATATAATGGCAAATGCAATTTGCGTTTTGATGATACCAATCCAACCAAAGAGGATGTAGAATATGTTGATTCTATCCGCGAAGATGTAAAATGGCTTGGATTTGATTGGGCTGGAGAATATTACGCATCCGATTATTTTGAACAACTTTATGAATGGGCAGTTAAGCTGATAAAAATTGGGAAAGCTTATGTATGCGATCTTACACAGGAAGAAATGAGTGCTTACCGTGGTACTCCTACCAAACCAGGCACTGAAAGTCCTTATCGCAACCGCAACATTGAAGAGAGTCTTGACTTGTTCACAAGAATGAGGAATGGTGAGTTTCCTGATGGCAGCAGAGTGTTGCGTGCTAAGGTAGATATGGCTTCTCCGAATATGCACATGCGTGATCCGATATTATACCGTATTTTGCATACTGAGCATCACCGTACTGGCAACAAATGGTGTATTTATCCGATGTATGATTATGCTCACGGACAAAGCGATTCCATTGAAGGGATTACTCACTCCGTTTGTACTTTAGAATTTGAAGTTCATCGTCCTTTGTATGATTGGTTTATTAAAACTTTAGAAATTCATGCTCCTCAGCAAATTGAATTTGCACGTCTTAATATCAGTTATACGTTGATGAGCAAACGTAAATTGCTTGAACTAGTAAACGAAAAATATGTGAGTGGTTGGGATGATCCCCGTATGCCAACTATATGCGGAATTCGCCGCAGAGGTTATACACCTGAATCATTAAGGAATTTTGCTGAAATTATTGGTGTTGCTAAACGGGACAATGTGATAGATGTAGCTCTTTTAGAGCATTGTATTCGTGAGGATCTGAATAAAAGAGCCATGCGTGTAATGGCAGTTTTAAATCCATTGAAAGTTATAATTGACAATTATCCAGATACTCCTGAAGAATTGGATGCCATCAATAATCCAGAAGATGAATCAGCAGGTAGCCGTAAAGTTCCGTTTTCAAAGGTAATTTATATTGAACGTGACGATTTTATGGAAGAACCATCTAAAAAATATTTCCGTTTGTCACCAGGTAACGAAGTTCGCTTACGTTATGCGTATTTCGTTAAATGTGAGAGTTTTGTGAAGGATGAAAATGGCGAAATTACAGAAGTTCATTGTACTTATGATCCCGCTTCACGTGGAGGAAATTCGCCTGATGGCAGAAAAGTAAAAGGAACTATACATTGGGTTTCGGCACAACATGCAGTTGATGTAGAAGTTAGATTGTTTGAAAGATTATTTAATGCACACAATCCTGAAGAATATCCAGAAGGTGGCAGTTATAAAGACAATTTGAATCCCGATTCTTTAAAAGTTATAAATAATTGTAAAGCAGAACCGTATTTAAAAAATGCAGCTGTTTTGAGCAATTATCAGTTTGAGCGCTTAGGCTATTTTTGTGTGGATAAAGATTCTGAAAAAGGGAAAATGGTATTTAACCGTACGGTTTCCTTAAAAGATTCTTGGGCAAAAATTGAGAAAAAAGGAGAATAATAATACTGATTTAGAAAGTATTAGAACAACTAACAAAGCCTTGCAACTAATTAGTTACAAGGCTTTGTTCATAATAAATTGTTTAGTTTAACTTTTTCGAAATCCTTT
>JBMOHG010000578.1:0-2284 GCA_049317965.1 Paludibacter sp. | reverse complement strand
ATTTGGGGGTTGGGGGTCATTTTTATTCAATTAAATGTTCATTTTACCTCAAATGCAATAGTTTACTATAATTACTGGCCACGTTTATTGAATTTACCAATAATTTTGAATGCACATTCATACAATGTTTTTTGACCGTAGGAAGGCTTATAAACATTTTATCGGCTATCACAGGTTTCTTAAGTCCTTCTTCAACAAGCATCATCACTTCTTTTTCTTTTGTAGTCAATTTTATTATTTTCTCACTCCAATACATCGAAAATTTACTATTTTTTATATTCGGTTTTACCGTAAAGATTCGGTAACGATTCTCATCAAGGGCTTTTACTAATGTACAGGGGATCGAAATGATCATTATTATCCAGGGTTTACCGCTTGCATCATAATTGAAGATACTTAATGAGCGTATTTCACAGTCATAATCACTGTTTTTTTTCATAATTCTTCGCTGACAAACCAGTTCAAAATCTCTTTGTAGCTTTGGAGTCAGAAATTCTATAAATTTAAAAGCAGCAATATGTAATTTGAGTAAAAAAACGGAATCAACGTCATGCGTATCGTCGGTAAAAAAACAACTATTTTCATCATTTATAATTGGTGAAACAGACATTTTTTCACCCTCTTTTTCAGGGGATTGGTGAAAAATATAACAGCCTTTATTCAAATCGAATAATGAATAGGTTTTTTGTTCGATATGCGATAACACTTTCAGATTTTTCATTAAATGAACAATCTCAATTTCCATTTCTGGCGTTACAATGTTGTGATGATTTTGAAGTAGTGATTTTAATTCATTTTGCAATAGCAATTGATAAATTTTTTCATTCATAAGTGTCTGTTTAATTTGGTTTTATAACTTTTCCTTTTGTATTGTTGGTTCTTTCTCCCGATATTATTTCAAGAGAAAATTCAATTCGTTATGTTAATATTATTTTGACTACTCCCCTACCCTATTTCATTCAAAAAATCCGACCATTAGACCCAAATAATTCTCAGTTCATTTAAGTTAATGTTGAATATTTCTGCAAATATAGATTGTTAATCTCAATTGTACAAGTAAATGGCTAACAATCTTAAAAAAATACTCCGAACGGCTTATTTTTTAGGCAATTTATTTACATTTAATTTACAACCGAAATCAATTCATGATTATTTCCGGCATTTTACTTATAATTATTCAAATTTTAATGAAAAGGAAAATCATTTTAATGACAAGTATAATGAGTTTAATGACAAGAAAATCCAATTTAATGATAATGAAAATAATTTTAATGACAATTAAAACCGATTTAATGACAAGTTAAATGATTTTAATGACAATTAATATCAATTTAATGACAAGGAATGCGAGTTTAATGACAATTAAAACCTGTTTAATGACAAGGAAAAACGCTAAGTATGTACAATCAAAACCAATACTTTAGAGTTTAAAACATTGAATGACAATAATATAAACAATTTTCAATTTATAAATTTAATTTTAAAACCCCCAAATTATGGCAAAAACCAAAGTGATTGTAGATTTTTCGACCAATCGTTATTCCGACAATGAATTGTATGTAAAATGTGTAAGTATTTCGGGTAGTTTAACGGCTAACCCCAATTACCCAACTATGGCAGAGACAGCCACGCTAATCAAGACCAAAAATGATTATTTTGGTGGTTTGTTGGCAAAAATGCAGGAAGGCAACAAGCAAGTGACAGTTGAAAAAAACACTGCACGTGCCGAATTAGAAGCTTTAATGGGCACCACGGCAGGTAAAGTGCAGGAAATAAGTGGTGGCGACGAGTTATTGATACTCAATGCCGGATTTGATGTGAAACGCAAAGCTGCGCCGGTAGGTGTGCTGGAAATGCCGGCAAACGTTACTGCCAAAGCTGGTGCAACCCGTGGCAGTCTGGAGATTAATTGGAACGTGGTACCAAACGCGTATATCTACGAACTGCAATACACCGAAGCCCCAAGTACCGACAGTAGCGTGTGGCAACATGTATCGAATACGAAACATAAAGTAATGATTGAAAACCTTGTACGTGGTAAAGCCTACTGCATAAAAGTGGCCGGTGCAGGTACTGACCCCCGCCGTGTGTGGAGCGACGAGATCATTAGCTACGTGATGTAAACGAGCCTCTCTCCTACTCTATCACCCCAAAAAAACCGTTCAGGCAAAACGTCTGGACGGTTTGTTTTTTTCTGTTTTTAAAAATAAATTACTATGTTTAAAAATAATGCAATAAAAAGGTTGCTGTGTTAAATAGAATATGTATTTTTGAGGGCGGAAAG
>JBMOHG010000577.1:0-2294 GCA_049317965.1 Paludibacter sp. | reverse complement strand
GCAATCAAAACTAACTTAGTTCCCCTTCAGGGGCTAGGGGTCAAAATCTGCGGGATGAAGTTTCCATCCAATATTTTTGCTGTTGCGGCGTTACAGCCCGATTTTATGGGTTTTATTTTTTACCCAAAATCGCCACGCTATGCCGAACCACTAGATGTGTCAATGCTGAATTCACTGCCCAAATCGATAAAGAAAATTGGTGTATTTGTAAACGAAAATCTTGAAAATATCCTAACATCACTTGCCAAGTACGACCTTGATGGTGTACAACTGCATGGAACTGAATTAGTGAAAATGTGCAAGGAACTTCGCAAGGCAGGTTATATTGTTATTAAAGCTTTCCCGATTGCTGAAGCATATAATTTTAAGGTGACAAAAACTTATGAAGGTTCGTGCGATTATTTTTTGTTCGATACCAAAACGGATGCTTATGGTGGTTCAGGACTTAAATTCAACTGGGGAATGCTGAACGAATATGTAGGTGAAACACCTTTTTTACTCAGTGGTGGCATTGCTGCCGACGATGCCGAAGCTATTCTGAAAATTGAACTTCCAAAATTTGCCGGAATTGATCTGAATAGTAAGTTTGAAGTGAACCCGGGAGAGAAGAATGTGGAATTGTTGAAAGGATTTTTGAGAGAAATAAGAGCCCTCAACTCCTAAAGGGGAGGAAGAAATATTAGTATTGATTATTACAACAAGATATAAAGATAAAATAGAGTAATGAATAACGAAAATAATATGTCTAACGGAACTAACTTCAACTCCCCTTTAGGGGTTGGGGGTAACAGAATCAAGCAATTATTTGAACAAAAAAAGGAAAACATCCTGTCGGTATATTTTACGGCCGGATTTCCAAAACTGGAAGATACATTGCCAACACTCAGAACCTTGCAGGCTAATGGTGTGGACCTGGTGGAAGTGGGTGTGCCTTTTTCCGACCCAATGGCAGATGGCATTGTGATACAAAATAGTAGCCATGTAGCATTGCAAAACGGTATGAGCATTCGCAAATTGTTCCATCAACTGACTTCAGTTCGTGCTGAAATCAACATTCCATTAATCATGATGGGTTATCTGAATCCGGTTATGCAGTTCGGTTTTGAGGCTTTTTGTAAGGAATGTAGCAGGGTAGGAGTAGACGGAATGATTATACCCGACCTTCCCATGGCTGATTTTTTGGCTGAATACAAAGAAATTGCAGAGCGTTACAAGCTCGAATTCATCTTCCTCATCACACCCGAAACGTCGGAAGCACGAATTCGTGAAATTGACAGCCACACCAACGGATTTATTTATATGGTTTCTTCGGCCGCAACTACCGGCACTCAAACTTCGTTCGACAACAAGGTGGAATACTTTAACCGAATCAATGCTATGAATCTGAAAAACCCGCGCTTGATTGGTTTTGGTATCTCAAATAAATCTACACGCGATATGGTGAACCGTTATTCATCGGGAGCCATTATTGGTAGTGCTTTCATAAAAGCCCTGGAAGAAACACAGGATGTAGAAAAAGGAGTGACACTTTTGTTGAAAAATTTGGAGAAATAAAGAAAGGAAATGTAATTTCGTATTCATTTCAAGTTTTTTTGGTAGAACGCTATGTAGTTCATCTATTTTTACTATTTTTGCGAGCATAAAAGTTGTGTTTTCTAATTAAATGGTTATGTGCATCAATTAAAATGATATTGAATTCCTTTATACTATATTCATGACAATATAGCAAATCTGCACAAATTCAGCAATTTAGTTTATAAATAAACATCAGATTTTAAATCTTAAACATTCAAAAAATATATACTAACAAAAAAATCGGTATTATGTCTACAATTATTTTGATAATATTTCTTCACCTTCTTGGAGATTCGGTATTACTAGGCAAAGAACTTAGAAGACTTAAAATCCATAAATTTGGCTATTTATTAAAACATGTAGGTATTTATACTTTGGTTTTTGTAATTTTTAGTCCAATAATACTTGGTTTAACTATTGTACAAGGTTTAGTTTATAGTTTGATAAATGGTGTATTGCATCTAATTGTTGATTATGTTATTACATTGGTTAAGTTAAAATATTGGAAAAAAGATATTTACACATACGTTGTAATATATAGTATACTTGAACATGTGATTCACATTGCGATTTTGATAGGTACTTTTCTCTATATGTTTCCGGGAGTGGCCGATTTAGAAAGTTGGATATTAATGGCAAAACAGATAATCTCATAATACAGATTACTATTCAAAAAAAATGCGTACAATCGTAAATAAACGGTTGTACGCATTTTTTTT
>JBMOHG010000576.1:0-2298 GCA_049317965.1 Paludibacter sp. | reverse complement strand
ACAAATGTTTTTAACCCTTTTAGTTTCTGAATTTGACGCAAATTGATGATTAAGTTACTTAAATCAGTTGATGAACGGTATTTCTCACCTGTAATCGGATGAATAGAAACCAAATGGTTTTCGTTAGGAGAATAATGTTTAACGATACCCACTAGTGGTGCTGGATAAAAATGTTCGTAATCCTCAACTAACATAATTCTATCATCTAATAAGTCATAAACAAATACTATAAATGCTGCAATAACTAATCCTAATAAAAGGGCTAATATCAGATAAAACAACAAGCCCTTGTTGGCAATAAAAATTGAGCTCGGATCGTCTACAAAAACAAAGCGACTTAGGCTACCTTGTGAAGTTGATTGTGTTTCAATCAATTTGTCATTCAATTGTTTAATCGTCAGGCTAACCATTTCGCGATTACGAAGAGTTTGTTGTTGAGCTTCGTTAATTGACCCAGGTAAAGTTTTTGATTCAAGTTCAGTAATTATTTGTTCGAGCGATTTTACTTTTGTATCTTCGGACACTTCCTGAATTTTGTATTCCATTAATTTACTCATTAATTGAGCTTTCAATGGATTTTGAATCAAACTGCGAATTTCCATGCGTTGTTGCAAAGTATCACGAATCATGTTACTAATCTGACTAATGTTTTGTCGCAACTGCTTCACTTCGGGGTGGTCTTCTTTATTTCGCGTTAACGAACGAGCCAAATCCACTTCTAAATTCATTAATTGCACTTTGAGAGGTTCAGAAAATGCTGACTCATTCACAATAGTGCCATCTAAATTCTTTAGAGCATCTTCTGTACTTTTTCGTGCCGAAGTAATAGATGACAGATTTACACGTGCATTCAATAAATCGGCTCTGAATTTATCTAAAGTAGTGCTAATTTTATCAAAATCAATAATTTCGGTACCATTTCCAGCTCCACTACGTCGAACTTGAATATCAATTTGGTTTAGTTTTTGATTATTTTGATTGATTTGACTACCCAAATAAACGATTAATCGTTCCGAATTATTTATCTGATTCTGAAGCAACAATTCATTAAGCGATTTTACATAAGAGCGAATTAGAATCGGAATATGTTCGTTAAATTTCGATGAAATACTAACTAAATAAACGGGGATTCTATCTTCCTTGCGCTTATCTATGATGCCTACAAACAACATGGATTTTAATTGAGAAGTTGAATATGACAAACCAGAATTCTTTAGTGTAGTATTCATAACCTCATTCGACTTCATGGCACTTAACCAATAATTTTTATCAAAATCGGATTTAACTACTGGTGCATTATCCATACTCATATACTCACGCATGGTTTCGTTGTAAAACACTTCGTAATTTGATTGATACACCTTGGGTTGCTGTATTGCATATAATAATACAAGCACAATAACTACAATAAAAACAGACAAGAACAGCCACTTATGAATAAGTGCTATGCGATAAAATCGCGAAAAGAAGTTGTTCAAATCTTGGTTCTTCTTATTGTATTGCCCGTAAGGATATTTCTCCTTTGAAATAAGAGCTTCGTCAATATTTTCCTGATTGCTATTCATTTTATCTTGCAAATAATTATATATTTAAATCTTCGTTATTTAATTTATACACACGATATTTTGTGTTTTTTGATGGACGATAACGCAATTCCTGACTTTTCAAACGTGCATATTCGTTTTTCTTTACTGGTGGGTAGTCTGTTAAAATTAAATCAACAATATAATAAATATCATCCACTGATAACCCTACACCTGAAGGTAAACATAATCCATTTTTAAATAAATTTTCAGAAACATTACTTCCATAATATGGTAAATGTTCAAAAACTGGTTGCAGGTGCATGGGTTTCCACATTGGTCGTGTTTCAATATTATGTTGTTCAAGAAAAACACGAACTTGCTCACTTGTTTTTCCAAATTTTCGGGGGTCAATCAAAATACAAGTTAGCCAAAAATTTGATTCATAATCAACTGAAGGATTTTCTTGTATTGTTATACCTTTTACTTTGCTTAAAAGCGAAGAATAAAGTTTATGATTACGACGACGTGCATTCACAAATGAATCTAATGCCATCATTTGACCGCATCCAATACCTGCACTAACGTTACTCATGCGATAATTGTATCCTACTTCATTGTGTTGGTAATGTACTTCATTTTCACGTGCTTGTGTAGCATAAAATAAAGTTTTCTTTGCTGTTTCTTCGTTACGACATATTAAAGCACCACCACCCGAAGTAGTGATTATTTTATTCCCGTTAAATGACAAAGCACCAAAATCACCAAATGTACC
>JBMOHG010000575.1:0-2309 GCA_049317965.1 Paludibacter sp. | reverse complement strand
CTAAAAGAAGCAGAATTCAGAAATACCGATTGGTTTAAATTATTATTCAACCAAAATCTCACTCAAAATCATGCAGTAAGTATTTCTACAGGTACCGAAAAGGCAAAATTCTATGTCTCTTTATCGGTTTTCGATGATCCTGGATGGACAAAATCAAGTTCAGTAGAACGCTATACTGCCAATGCAAACGGTTCGTTTCTAATTTCAAAGAATGTAACACTAAATTTACTTACCAGTAATTCGTACCGTAAACAGAAAGCTCCCGGAACGTTGAGTCAGGATGTTGATGTTTATAATGGTGAAGTGAAACGCGATTTTGATATAAATCCATACAGTTTTGCTTTAAATTCATCCCGTACATTAGATCCAACAGTATTTTACAAACGAAATTACGCAAATTTCAATATTTTTCATGAGTTGGAAAATAATAATATCAGTTTAAATGTAGCCGATTTGAAATTTCAGGGAGAACTAAGTTGGAAAATACTTCGAGGATTGGAGGCCAATATACTGGCTGCCATAAAATATCAATCGTCAACTCAAGAACACAATATCAAAGATAAATCAAATCAGGCTGAGGCTTATCGCGCTGGAATTTTCCCCGAAAACTCTACTATCAGCGATAAAAATCCATTGTTGTATACCAACCCCGATGATCCAAGTGCATTCCCTGTTTCGGTACTTCCTGTTGGTGGTATTAATGACCGCACTGCCTATTCAATGCGCGGTATTGATTTTAGAAGTTCAATGAGCTATAACACCGAAATTAATGAAACACATATTCTGAATTTGTTTGGTGGGATGGAAACCAGTTCAACCGATAGAAACAAAAGATGGTCAAGAGGTTGGGGTTATCAATATGATAACGGTGGAATCCCATTTTTCGACCCAAATTATTTTAAACAATTAAAAGAAGAAAACGGCCAATATTACTCAAACGATTGGACTTATTCACGAAATGTAGCATTTTTTAGTTCGGCTACTTATTCATATAAAGGACTTTATACACTAAATGGCACTGGAAGATACGAAGGCTCAAATAAATTAGGAAAATCGAGATCGGCACGCTGGTTACCAACATGGAACATTGCAGGTGCATGGAATATGCACGAAGAAGACTGGTTTAAGGGGACTTTTGAAGACAATCTGACACATGCTGCCCTCAAAATGTCATATTCGCTTACTGCAGATGGCGGTCCAAGTTTCGTAACCAACTCACAAGCAGTATTTAAAAGCAAAAGTCCATGGCGACCAACATCGAGTGTTGCTGAGTCTGAAATATTTATTGAAGACCTGGAAAACAGCGAATTGACTTACGAAAAGAAACATGAGTTTAATATCGGAACCAGTTTAGGTTTTTTGAATAATCGAATTAATTTAGAGGCCGATTATTATACACGTCAGAATTTTGACTTAATTGGTATAGCTTACACGCCCGGAACAGGTGGACAGATTGGAAAATATGCCAACGTAGCTTCAATGAAGTCGAATGGTGTTGAGTTTACTTTATCAACTAGAAACATTGTCACCAAGGATTTTACATGGAATACCGATTTTATTTTCTCGAAAGCAGTAAATGAAATTACCGATTTAAAAACGCAATCCAATGTAATTCAATTGGTTTCTGGCGGAGGTTTTGCTAAAGAAGGATATCCTGTAAGGGCATTGTTCTCTATTCCGTTTAAAGGTTTGAATAGTGAAGGTTTACCTACATTTATTAATCAAGATGGAGCACTAACTGTAACTGATATAAATTTTCAGGAATTTGAAAAACTTGGATTCTTGAAATATGAAGGTCCTACCGATCCAACAATTACCGGAAGTTTAGGTAATTCCTTTTCATTCAAAGGATTTTCGTTAAATGCATTTATCACCTATTCGTTTGGGAATAAAGTACGACTGGATCCTGTATTCAGATATGAATATTCCGATTTATCATCATTACCAAAAGAATTTAAAAACCGTTGGGTACTTCCGGGTGACGAAGCATTTACAAACATTCCGGTAATAGCCAGTAGAAGACAGTATCAGGTATATGGGCGCGATTTGGAATTTACATATAATGCTTACAATTATTCAACTGAGCGCATTGCCGATGGTGGATTTGTACGGTTGAAAGAAGTTTCGTTAGCCTATGATATTCCAAAAAAGTGGATTAATTCGCTGAAAGTAAACACAGTACAGTTGAAGTTGCAGGCAACTAATTTATTTTTGCTGTACGCTGATAAAAAATTGAATGGTCAGGATCCTGAGTTTTTCAATACTGGTGGAGTTGCAACTCCAATGCCACGACAATTTACAATGACATT
>JBMOHG010000574.1:0-2314 GCA_049317965.1 Paludibacter sp. | reverse complement strand
ATGAATAGTAAGTGTTTGTATATTTTGGTCATGGTGTTTTAGTTTGACCTCTCTCAAAATCCATCTCCCGAGGAGAGGGACTTTAAGAGGTGTTAGTTGGCGGTGAGTTTTTTTTATTTCTGCCCTTGTTTCAGCAAGTTTATCTCTTTTTGTTGCTCTATCACATATAGTGTGAGTTCTTCAATTTTCTGTAGCAGCTTATTTTGCATTTCGCCTATACTCATTCCATTTTTACTAACTTCGGCAGCCGATGGTATTTCGGGCAGGTGGCTGTTAGTTTTAACGTACTGCTCCACTTCGTGCAGGGGCATTAGGTTGTAGGTAGGGTGAAAAACGAAATCGGCAAGAGGATGGTTGAGATCAACTAATATTTCTTTTGCGTGGATAGTACCTTTCACAGTAAGTAAAACTCCATTAGTAAGATCTACATCAGTTGTTCCAATGCTTACTTTCCCATCATTTGATATTGACAAACGCGGAGTTGCTTCCCCTGCAGTAAACATTCTGATACCATTTTTTCCCGCTATCCATAAATCAGCAGAAATTCCCGTACTTGGTGTAGCTAGTCCAAACTGAGGCATTGAAAAGGTTCCACCATTTAAACTGGGCACATTTGATGATGTAATATCAAATCTTGTATCATCCTGAAAAGTTAAAATCGCATTAGCAAATATATCTCCATTAACTCGCAATCTACCTGCAACTTCAAGTTTATTGTTTGCATTGGGCGTAGCTGTTCCGATACCAACATTTCCGACTTCGTTTATTGTAATTCTGTCAGTAGAGTTGGTTTGAAATTTTATCTTTCCATTTGTACCTGAGTAACTTCGTAAGGTCAGTGATGATGTTGCTTCATCCATCGTAAAACCGCCAAGCTTGACACCAGTACTTTTATAAAAATCTATGTAAACTCCACCATTTGCCGAAAATGATTTAATACTTTGACCTACCCATGTAGTATTTCCACAAAGTGTCAGTTTATCACTTGGGATTATTGTACCAATTCCCACATTACCATTACTACTCATAATAGTCATGCGTGGTGTCTCATGAGTATTTAAAGTCATATTGGTTGTGCTGTATGAATTAAATTGCCCAGTAAGTGAAAATACCGGTTTATTGAAAATAAATCTTAATAAATCGGTGTATATATGAGCAAAATTTTCATTCAAAGGACCTATAGAAACATTACCATAATCGGTTTGTACATTAAGTGCTCCAGCTGTTAAGTTTCCTCTTATTGAACCATTAATATCTAATTTTGCTTTTGGTGTTGGTGTACCGATTCCAAGATTTCCATTTATTAAAGCATTACCTGAAATATTAATATCACCGTTGACTAAGAGACTATTATCCACCTCATATGTCATTTCTAATCCGTAATAACAATAATCATTACAGACCGAACCGTTTGAATAAAATACAACCATAGCTCTTCCCGTTGGTACTTGAGTAGATATTTGTGTATCAATATAACCTGTGTAAGTTGCAAATGGAGTAGCATCAACATTTCCAGATGCATCAATACTATAAATATCAACTCCATCGTATCCATCTTCTACATCTAGTGTAAAATCAAATCTTATTGGTTTATTTACACCCGTATTGACAAAATAGATTTCATACATATCATTACCATAGTCAGATTCAATCACAGAAATATTTCCACTTGTCTGAATGGGTAATGTATGTGTATTTGCATTTATTTCAAGACTCAAAAGAATTAAGAATGCAATGCTAACTAATTTATTTATTGGTTGTGATTTCATATTTCTTGTTATTTATTTGTTTTGATTTTGTTGATAATTGCTACATGACGTTCATTTTGTTTGGCTTTAAGTTCGCTTTTTTGTTGAACAGTTAAGATGCTGTCTAAGATGGCTTTATATGACTCAAAAGCTTCTTTTTTTATTTTTGCTTTTTCTGTTTTATCTGCTTTTGAATTCGCAGTTTGCCTATTTGTAGCATATTCTAATGCTTTTGTTTGAATAAAAATTTTCTGACTATCAGTTAATATCACATCAGCACTAATTTTTTCAATCAAAGCTATCGCCATTTGATTAGGATTTTTTTTTGGACTTGCTCCAAATAATAAATTAACATACAAGAGTATGGCAATAATTGCCATCATTAATTTGGGTGTTTTCATAAATGTGTTTTTTGATTGTTGATTTAACTATGTTCAATCACTGACAGGGTCTTCAACCGCTGGCAGGATTCTGCTTTTACTGATAACTGATGATTGATAACTATTTTCACTGTTTTATAATTTTAAATTCTGTTCGTTTCTCTCCAGCTTGCACCCTCAGTATAT
>JBMOHG010000573.1:0-2323 GCA_049317965.1 Paludibacter sp. | reverse complement strand
ACAAAATTGCCACCAACCGCACCTATCCAAGTTGGGGCTATATGATTGACAATGGGGCTACTACCATTTGGGAACTTTGGAATGGCAACACCGCCGATCCGGCTATGAATTCGGGCAACCACGTGATGTTATTGGGCGACTTACTGAGCTGGTACTACGAAAGTTTAGGTGGCATACAAACCGACAAATCGGAAGTTGGGTTTAAGAAAATTATACTAAAACCAATTTTTCCCGCAGGATTGAATTTCGTAAAAACTTCCCATAATTCACCTTACGGAATGATAAAAAGTGAGTGGAAGAGAGTAGGAGAGACCTTGAATTGGCAAATTACTATTCCGGCTAATACATCGGCAATAATATATTTACCTGAAAATTTTGTGTTTCAAAAATTCAACAAAGGAAAAGAAATCAATAATTTTAAAATTTTAAATATTAGTAAAACTGATAATGGTTTTATACGTTTGAATATTGGCTCAGGAGATTATGATTTTAAAATAAAATGTGGAAGCAATTAAAAATTTACAAAAACACCTTTGTTCCTAACACTAATATTCGAATCAATAAATTCATGATAATTTTTCAATAAATACGTGTGAACAGTGGTAATCCGTTTTTTTTAGAATTAATGTGCTAGTTAGTAAAATACTTACTGTCTAAATAAATTTTAATCAATTCTCCAACCTTTAACCACTTAATTCTTCGTTGATAGTTTCTACATACGATTAATTTCAGCATAAAAAAATTATATTGATAACCTTCATTCGTAGATTTAATCTACGATGACTTGATGTGCTTTTCAATAAAATCTTTATAGCAAAACCTACCTGCTTATCCTGAACAATTTTCAATAACACTACAATAATAATTTCCAATTTATTTGAGGTTTTTGATGTTTTTTTTCGTCTAGAATAACAACTGTATTTTTAGATAAAAATCCATTTAGTTCTATCTTTGTAAATTAAAATTTGAAAAGTTCAGTTAGCTTCAGAATTATCCCATTTTAAAAACACAATGAAAAAATCAACCCTCCTTATTTTAAGTGTCATTTTTATCGGCTTTAGCACTAATTCCCAGATTCGAGTAGCATGTATTGGTAATAGTATCACTTATGGCGCTGGTATCGAACACCGCGATTCACTCAGTTATCCTGCACAAATGCAACGGATATTGGGCGATAAATGGGAGGTGAAAAATTTTGGAGTTGGCGGTGCTACCTTGCTACGTAAAGGAAACAAACCTTATTGGAAGCTAAGTGCATTGACTGATGCTATGAGTTTTAACCCCAATGTAGTAGTCATCAAGTTGGGTACAAACGACTCGAAATCATTTAACTGGAAGTATAAAGATGAATATATTCCTGATTATTTGTCATTTATCGACACCTTGCAAGCTTTACCCTCCCATCCGAAAATTATACTTTGTTTGCCGTCAAAAGCTTATGGCAATAATTGGCAGATTTCAGACAGTATTATTCGGGTTGATATCATCCCAATGCTGAAACAAATAGCTAAACAGCGTAAACTCAAGGTCATTAATTTATTCAAAACAATGTCCAATCATGCTGAACTATTTCCAGATAACATTCATCCCAATTACCTTGGTGCTGAACTGATTGCCAAAAAGGTAGCTAAGAAAGTTAAGAAATTCGAAAGGGAAATATTACGAAATAAAAAGCGTAATTGATATGAAACGAAACACATTAGTTTTATTATTCATACTAATTTTATTGCCATTAAAAAGTCAAAATAAGTCGGCTTGGGATGCGCAATGGATAACCCATCCCCAAGCCGATTTGCTAAATTATGGCGTGTTTCATTTTCGCAAAACAATATTTTTAAATGAAAAGCCCACCACATTTCCAGTTCGTATTTCGGCCGACAATAAATACAAATTATTTGTAAATGGAAATTATGTAAGTTCCGGTCCTGTGTTGGGCGATGCCAACAATTGGTTTTACGACAGCATTGACCTTGCTCCTTTTTTGCAAAATGGAGAAAACACCATCGCAGCATTGGTTTGGAATTTTGGAAATAGAAAAGGAGAAAATCAAATTTCTATGAAATCGGCATTTATAATGCAAGCCGAAAATAATAGTCAGAAAGATGTAAATACAGATAACCGCTGGAAAGTGGAGCAAAACAATGCTTATTCACCCAAAACAATTTTAAAAAGTGATGGTACAGGCTATTTGGTTATTGGTTGCGGCGATAGTATTGATGGAAATAAAAATAACTGGAGATGGAAAACTGCCGCAACAGAAAATTGGAACAATGTAAAAACCTTGGAAAAGGGAAATCCCAAAGGTTTTGGTTCTGGTTGTACA
>JBMOHG010000572.1:0-2337 GCA_049317965.1 Paludibacter sp. | reverse complement strand
TAAATTATATAAGTGAACTTTCCGAACATAAATGTTGTTTAGTGCATAGAAATTCAAATTTTTTATTCACTGTAAAACTTATATTTTGTCAACAAACCGTACATTATTCCAAAAGAAAGTTCACTCATTACAAACCATTGCCGAAGGTGTATATGTATTATCAATCGTACGCGATTTCACATTTAAAGCCGGACAAGTTATTGCAATAGATATTGTTAGCGATGGTAAACCACGTTTATATAGTATTGCAAGTGGCGAGAATGATGAGTTTTTAGATATTCTTTTTGATGAAAAACGCAATGGAAAACTTACTCCTTACCTTTCAAAACTAAAAGCAGGCGATGACATTTACGTATCCGAAGCCTTTGGCACTTTTACCACCACAACTGGTAAAGCTTACTGGATTGCTGCAGGTACAGGAATTGCTCCTTTTGTATCTATGGCCAGATCGGGTTTGGGCAGAAATAAAATTCTGGTGCATGGTGCCAGATTTGATACGAACTTCTATTTTTCGGATTTAATTGAAAAAATTATGCCCGATAGTTTTGTTCGTTGCTGTTCACAACAAGAAGATAGTAAGTATTTTAAAGGTAGATTGACTTCTTGGCTCAGCAATCAAAATAATTTACCTGCTGATTATCATTATTATTTATGCGGAAGTGCTGAAATGGTAGTTCAGGTTCGCGATATTTTAATTGAGAAGAAAATTCCATTCCAGAATATTATTTCCGAAACATATTTTTGATTCCAAAAATCATTATGTGTTTGAAAGTCTTTATTATATTTCAATGAAACAGAATTTATTCGGGCTCACACCACAACAACTCAAAACAGTAGTCACGTCACTTCATTTACCTGCTTTTACTGCCACTCAACTTGCCGAATGGATGTATAAAAAGCAGGTTTTGAATTTTTCTGAAATGACTAATATATCAAAACAAGTGCGCGAAAAGCTTGAAAGCGAATATGTTGTAATGCTGATTCCTCCAACAAAGGTTCAAATATCAAATGATGGAACAAAAAAATACCTCTACGCAACTCAAACGTCAAAATTCATAGAAGCAGCATACATTCCTGATGCCGACAGGGCAACACTTTGTGTTTCTACTCAAATTGGATGTAAAATGGGTTGTCTGTTTTGCATGACCGGAAAACAAGGATTTCAGGGCAACCTTACAGCCGGCGAAATATTGAATCAGGTGCAGTCATTGCCGGAATTTGATAAACTCACAAATATCGTTTATATGGGCATGGGCGAGCCAATGGACAACGTAGAGGCCGTTCTCGACAGTATTGAAATTATGACTTCAGACAAAGGTTACAGCTGGAGCCCAAAGCGAATAACAGTTTCAACAATTGGAATTATACCTGCAATGATTACTTTTCTCGAAAAAAGTCAGGCTCATTTAGCGGTGAGTTTACATTCACCTTTCGATGTTGAACGTCAAGAAATTATGCCAATTCAAAGCGTTTATCCAATCACACAAGTTATTGCCGAAATACGACGTTGGGACTTAGGTCGGCAACGCCGGATATCGTTCGAGTACATTATGTTCAAAGGAGTTAATGACACCCAACGTCATGCAAATGAATTGGTTCGATTGCTCAATGGTATCAAATGCCGTATCAATCTAATCCGCTTTCACCCAATTCCGGATACTCCGCTCGAAGGAACATCTTATGACGGAATTGTTGATTTTCAAAACCGTTTAAAAGCCAAAGGTCTTACTGTTACCATTCGTGCTTCACGCGGTGAAGATATTTTTGCAGCCTGTGGTTTACTTTCTACGAAAGAATTGGTACGCAAACAACAGGAAACTGACTTTTAATTATCACTAAGTTCAAATCTATTTATTTTTTATTATGTCAAGAACAAGCACTTATCTTAATTTTCCTCGAAATACAGAGGAAGTATTTAATTTTTACAAATCGGTTTTTGGTGGTGAATTCAGCGGTGGTGGTGTTGCCCGTATGGGTGATTTCCCCAATCCTGAATTGGCCGAAGAAGACAAAAATCTGATTATGCATATAGAATTACCCATTTTAGGCGGTCATGTGTTAATGGGAACAGATGCACCAAAATCAATGGGATTTCAGTTAACACTAGGAAATAATATTCATTTCAATCTGGAACCTGACACACGCGAAGAAACAAATCGTTTATTCACAGCACTTTCGGCTGGTGGAGTTGTAACTTTAGCATTACAGGAAATGTTCTGGGGTGCGTATTATGGAACATGCACCGATAAATTTGGTATTCAATGGATGTTTAATTGTATTGAAAAATGATATTATGAACCCTGAAGAAAAAGTATTTATAACCGTTCAAACAACTAT
>JBMOHG010000571.1:0-2342 GCA_049317965.1 Paludibacter sp. | reverse complement strand
ATATGATGGGGCATGTTTTTTCGATAGGATATATCAAGGGAATTTGTGAATCGGCTGGAATAAATATTGAATAACTATGTTGACAATAATGAAAAGCAACACTTCTCAATTATATTTCACTGTTTTAATACTTATTGTTTTAAGTATTCATTCAGGCTTTTCTTTTAATTATTATGTGGATTCACTAACGGGAATCGACAGCAATAATGGGAAATCGCCTGCAAATGCCTGGAAAACAATAGATAAAGTTAACGCAACTTCTATTGTGGGAGGCGATTCAGTTTTATTTATGCGTGGTCAGGTATTTAGAGGAACAATAATCCCTAAAAGTGGCTCATCAGCAAGTTCATTAGTTACTTATGGTGCTTATGGAGATATTAGTATAGCTAAACCTAAGTTATTGGCATCATATCAGCGGAACAGTGCATCCGACTGGACGGCAGAGGGAGGAAATCTTTGGAGTACCGGCAATAAACTGACAGTTACGCCAGCTGAAATGTTGGGTGCAGATGTTGGGAATATAATTTTAGGTAATGAAGCATCGTGTGGAATTAAGGTTTGGAACAAAACAGATTTAAACCTTGAAAGCGAATTTTGGTATGATGAAACGTTGGACAAGGTATATTTTTATACTACCCATGGTAATCCGGCTACTTATTATCAAAGCATAGAACTAGCTACTTCAAGTGCAAATGTAAATGGCACTGCCAGAAGTTATCTTGTATTCGAAAATTTAGATTTTCGTTACGGTGGTGGCGGCGGAATTGGTTTTCAGGGCTATGGAACAGGTGCTTCTTATGTTTACCCAAAGAATATTACTATCAAGGATGTGGATGTTTCGTATGTAGGTGGAGCAAAGTTGAGTGGCACTACCCGTGCAGGAAATGGTATCGGGTTTTGGAATGGTGCCAGAGATATTGTTGTTGAAAGATGTAGAATTAGCCAATGTTACGATTCAGGTCTTAGTCCACAAGGTGATCTTAATGGACACTCGTGCCAGAACTTTTATTTCAGAAATAATATCTTTGATAAAAACGAACAATCTTTTGAGATTTGGCAGCGTGGAACATCCAATATTTCAAATTTATATTTCGAAAATAACACTTGTATGAATGCTGGTTTTGGTTGGAGTCACAGTCAGCAACCTTCACCTAATGGAGTTCACCTATTGTTCTGGGGATTTGCTTCAACTGTTACGATATCCAATATTCAAATCAGAAATAATGTTTTTATCAATGTAAAAAATTATAGCATTTATTGTCATTATGCATCAGATATGAATAAAGTAAGCTGCGATTATAATTGTTGGTATCCTCAGAATTCAACTACGATGTTGAGATATTCGTATCCGTTAAATTCTACTATGAGTGCTGCAGGGTCGTATAGTTGGGGTTTGTATAGAACAGCTTTTAGTAATAGTGATGTTCACTCTTTAAATTCGAATCCAGTATTAAATACGAATGGGTCGTTGATGTCAAACTCACCATGTATCAACAAAGGCTTGACAATAGGTACGGTAATCAATGATTTCGAAAAAATAGCAAGGCCACAAGGATCAGAATATGATATGGGTGCTTTTGAATACTTAGTACCAAACGATATTACTTCAATTCGAACTGATAATTTTTTTAGGGTGTTTCCAAATCCAGCTTCTGATAATATTACAATAACATTTGAGAATAATCCAAACTCACTAATTCAATTTTTTTTAGTTGGAATAGATGGCAAAGTTGTTGAAAAAGAAACAATATATTTTAATGAATCTAAAAATTTTCACTTTCACTTTCATCAAAAGCCAAAGGCTGGTTATTATTTTTTGAAAGCCTTAGGGAAAAGATTTTCTAAATCGATTCCGATTACAATTATTTAACAAACAATTATTTAACAAACAATTATTTAACTAATTTTTAAAACAAAAAAATCATGAAAAAGATTACATTATTTGTTGCACTATTGTGCAGTATTTCAGCATTTTCTACACGTTATTTAGTACAGAAAAATGCTACAAGCTTATGGAATGGATCTGCCACAGGAACCATCGTTACTTTAGGAGTTGGTCAGACACTTAATTCGTGGTATTCCGCTACCAACGCATCATTAAATTCAGGTGACGAAATCTGGTTAGCAACCGGAGTTTACGCAACCGACGGTACTATTACGCTAAAAAATGGTGTAAGTTTATATGGCGGTTTTGCCGGAACAGAAGCTTTAGTGGCTGACAGGGCAAAAGGTGCAAATGCTTGGACTTTTACGAATACTACCACCATTGATGGTAATAATGCTAGCCGACAAGGTATTATTACCTTAAATACTAACACGGTTACATCCTATATAGATGGTAT
>JBMOHG010000570.1:0-2343 GCA_049317965.1 Paludibacter sp. | reverse complement strand
CCGACTTGCTAAAAACAAAGCATCAACCTGAAAATCCTGAACCCTCTGATCGAAATGCCAAGTATTATGCATTACGACCATGCACACGGTGCGTAGCTATAGCGGCACAAATAGTTGGAAATGAGATTACTAAGCAATATTGAATAAATTATTTGACTTTTAGTACTTTAATAAATTAGAATAATAAGACTTGTTAAAACAGATGATCATTAAAGCAATGTAATCTATTTTTTATTGTTTAAAAAATTTATTGTACCTAAAATTTGTGGCATAATGGAAAACTAATTATATTTGCATTCGGTAATTATTTACTCAACTCTTAGAATGAAGTATCAAATATATTCCATCACCCTTTTAGTAATACTGATATTTAATATATTCAGATTTGAAATTCCTTACATTGGGTATGCGATTTTCAAACCTTATATTGCCAAAAACCTCTGTGTAAACAAAGACAAACCCAAAAGCTGTTGCGAAGGAAAGTGTTTTCGTGAAAAACAACTAAAACAAATCAACTCGACCCACGAAACTGAAACAACCAATGAAAAGAACTCCAATAAAATCCCTCAAACTAAAGAAACCAAAGAGTTTTTACAGACTCGTACGTTACTTCCACAATCAACCGAGTTAAGTTTTAATCATCCTATCAAACCTGAAACTTTTATCGAATCCCGATACATTTCAGTCATTTTTATACCTCCGCAATTTTAATGTTTATTTTTTAGGTTTAGCTTGCAAAGTGCTTTTGCAAGTCTGTTTTTGCTTGTCTGTAAATTAAATCTACTGACAAGCTATCCCATTGTATTAAACAATCAATTAAAATTAGTTTACAAAAATGAAAACATTATTTTCAAAGATGCTATATATTTTGGCTATCTCAGCCATTTTTGCTTCATGTAAAAATGAAGTAGATATTACTCCGGTTAATCCACTTGAAGGACTAACCAAACTACAAGAAGGTTACGCCCTTGGTGCTTCGGCAAAAGTGCAGATTTGGGGCAAGAAAAACTTCTTTATGGGCTATAATATGCTGAAAGTGGTGTTACTTGATTCACTTAGTAACGACACTATTAAAGATGCTCAAATTGAGTTTATGCCTGTGATGACAATGCCTCAAGCCGTAGGAATGCCAATGGTTCACGCCTGCCCCGTTGAAAACCCAAATAGAGTTGCACAAAATGGAACTTTTTCTAGTGTAGTAGCATTTGTAATGCCAAGTATGGGAGGCAGCTGGAAACTAAGTGTAATGGTAAAAAAGAACAATACGAGTAAATCAGGTATTGCCGCTTTTGATATCATTGTTGACAATCCATCCCCAGTAGTTATGAGTGTGTTTACAGCAACTTCTACCGATGCTTCTAAGTTAGTTCTATCGTTAGTAGAGCCGGTTGCTCCAAAAGTGGGAATGAATGACATTGAGTTTACATTACATCGCAAGGAAACTATGATGAGTTGGCCAGCTGATTCTACATATACTTTTGTTATTACACCCGAAATGCCAAGCATGGGACACGGTTCGCCTAACAATGTGAATCCTGTTCATGTAGGAAACGGACATTATAAAGGGAAGGTAAATTTCACCATGACAGGCGAATGGAAAGTAAACGTTGCTGTGCAAAAGGATGGAAATACAATTTCCAACAATGCCTATTTTACAATTACATTTTAATCACCTAGGGCGGGAAATCACAATTCCCGCCTTTAAACCCCAACTATTATGTTGAAGAATCTATTTTTCTTCCTATTAATATCCGTATCCATCTCAGGCACAGCACAGGAAATCAAATTGAAAAGTGCTACTCGCGATACCGTTAAGTTGCAAGAAGTATTGGTAACCGTTTGCTTACCTTTAAACAACAATGATGTAGTTAATTTTTATCGAACAAATCAATTCTCGACACTTGACAATATTACGGCACGATTGGACGGCATGTCATTGATAAAACGTGGAGCTTATGCATTAGAACCTCAGGTGAATGGTTTTTCGGGCGGACAATTGAATGTAACTATCGACGGGATGCGCATGTTTGGAGCTTGTACAGATAAAATGGACCCCGTTACGTCGTATATTGAACCAACAAACCTCAAAAATATAACTGTAAAGCAAGGTACTGGCAGTTGTAATACTGGCTGCAACATTGGTGGAGCTGTGGATATGACTTTGCTCGAACCTACTGTGGATACGGCACAGGCTCAATTTGCATCGATTGCTTTTGGTTACGAGAGTATTTCGCGAAGTAAAAATCTATTGCTTACTTTGGGTTTGGGAAACGAAAAATGGTCGTGGCTGTTGGACGGCGTGTACCGTAAAAACGAAAATTACCGCGATGGAAATAATCGTGA
>JBMOHG010000569.1:0-2352 GCA_049317965.1 Paludibacter sp. | reverse complement strand
GGTATCATCATCACCATCTGGATTTTGTACCTTTACCCAAGCTGTATCTGTTCCTTTCCAAAAAGGTGTTGGTTTGCTTACGATTAAATTTTTAAGTGAGTCTATGGATGTGATAAGCCCCGTAGTTTTAACAACAGAAAAAGAAAGACTATCTTTGCTAAACAAAGGATCATAAACCCTTTCTTTTAAACTTGCAGTTTTAAATTTAGAGTCAAAAGTAGTAAAAATGGTAGTATCAGGCAATGCTGAAATTATAGATTTTTTTCTCAATGTAATCCCACTTAGCTTTACATTAGAATTTACGTTAAAAGAAGAAAAAGTTACTGAAATAGTAGAAATTGAATCAGGGCAGTTAAAATCAATTTTTTGTTTTTTCCAAAAACTTGAATTAGCAGGAAATTCATAAGTTTCGGATATATTAGATTGGTCATAACTTATTCTAACATAGAGTGAATTGTTAGTATTTCCACCTTGTGTGTAAAACTCCAAATGATTAATCCCTTTTTCGATACCACCGAGTGAAGAAATAGAACATAAATACCCAGAAACTGGAATATTTATATAATAACCATTCGATGATTGAACTCCACCACTTGAAAGCATTGTCCCAGAGTTTGTTTTATTAAAGCCATCTGGATAAGTATCTTCATCTAAATCGATAGATAATGAGGGGAATACATTTTGATATGGATTTGGAATATTGTCGTATAATAAAGGAACCCAATAGCGATAATTTTCAACTAGAATATTTTTGACATGACACCAAGATAATATGGAATCCATTCTTTGAATATATCCAGACCATCCACCCAATAAAGAACTAGGTGCATAATAGCCAAAATGGTTAATTTCCATTTGCACTTTGTTTTTGGCAATTCCATCTGCAATTCTTGTTTTTATTGTTTTAAATGTTTGAGTTTCGGAACTAAAATCCTCTCCCTGAAAAGAAAAACGACGTGTTTTGTATGGATTATATTCATCAAAACATTTTTTTGCAGGATCCAGATTAATTCCAGCTGCATTGTAACCTACTAAATCACATGCACCTTTAATTTGATTCTGGCTTAAACGAGGGTGATAACCACCTGGTTGAATCCAGGTAGTAGGGGGAGGAAAATGAAATTCGTTACTGTATTTCGTTGTCTGTGAAAAAAGATTAAAAATTGCACTTTTGCTTAAAAAAACATCCGTCAGACCTATTTTTTTATAAGTTGTTGTAGTAGTGTTAGGAAACGTAAATGGTTCGTCCCAATATGTTTTAAGATAAATGGTGTCTGGATCATTTACATTCTTGTTATAAATTAAATAAAAGGCACAAAGTTTATTAATAGCTGGTAGATAGATACATTGTAAACTCCCATCGCCAAAATTTTTAAATTCACCGGGAAGAACACTAATCACCCTATTGCCGTTTATAACTATTGGTCCTTCGTCACCGTAGGAATTTGTACGAATAGAATCTATTTTTAAACAAACTTTAGTCTGATTGAAATGATCCACTCCCGGACTCATTGAATAAAGAACGGTGTCTGTAAGACTTCTTACTGTAAAATACTTTGTAATATGGTTAGGCGTATGATCCATCATTTCATGCCCATGGGCAATTAATGTATCAACAGTATTCAAAAGCCCTGTATCAAGAGGATTAATCAAACCAAGATTTAATGCAAAACAAAATTTATAACCATAGGTGTCGAAAATGGATGCGTATTGTTGAAATTCCTGTTTTAGATGATTATCATCTACTCTGAAGCATACTCCTGCTCGTTTTTGAACATACTGTGCATGAGTAGCTGTACTTATAAAAAGCAGTAAAACAATAAAAAATTTGAATATTATTTGAGGTTTCATTTATTTGAAAAAAGATATATTTTTTATTAGAATTGATATAACAAATCTAATTAAAATTAGTTTTGTATATCTGATAAAAGAAAATGTATATGAATGCTTAGATTAATTGAGGTTTATTGCTGTTTTAAACAAAAAGTTCCTAGTTAAAAATATATAATTTGCGATCTAAAATTTTATTTAAGTAGTAAACAGTATAAACGCGTATTTTTAGTTTCGTTAATTTATGGATAAAAATATTAGAACGCTGATTAAACGGATACGTTCCGTAAACGCAGATTTTCGCGAATCATTCAGAATGTTTTGATTTTTATATATTAATAATCCGTTTTATCAGCGTTTCCTCAAGGGATCTGCGTCATCCGCGTTCATGAAAAATACATTAGGAAAATTAATGCTATATTTTAAATAAGACAATAATTGATTTTTAGTACTTAGATAAATTTATTTTAAATTACATAATTATCCACTACCCATTTTGCGAATGGGAAACTGCAAGTAAAT
>JBMOHG010000568.1:0-2353 GCA_049317965.1 Paludibacter sp. | reverse complement strand
ACATTTATGTGATCCCAGGCAATGCCCGTAAGTACTCCAATATGGGCTTTGTACAAATGAAATTTTGGACGCCTATCAATAGGTGAAGTAAGATATTCATCACCTTCAAAAACGGCAATTCTTGATTCGTAAGAAAGTTTAACCATATTGTCAAAACCCTCTATTTGAGCACCAACCATATAATCGGCATCAATTCTGAGATTTTTTAGAACGAACAAAATCATGGCAGTAGTTGTTGTTTTACCATGACTTCCACCAACTACGATACGCGTTTTACTTCTGGTTTGTTGGAATAAATATTCGGGAAAGGAAAATATCTTCAATCCCAATTCTTTGGCACGAATAAGTTCAGGATTATCAATGGTGGCGTGCATACCTAATATTACGGCATGTAATCCTTTGTGAATCCGTTCAGGAAACCAGCCCATTTGTTCAGGCAATAAATTATGCTCTTTAAGTCGGCTGTACGATGGTTCGAAAATTTCGTCATCTGAACCAGTTACCTGAAAATTTCGCTTTTGGCTGATAGCAATGGCCAGATTGTGCATAGCAGCACCACCTATGGCTATAAAATGAACTCGTTGCATAGAGCTGGAATGATGAAATATTTTACTTACTTTTGTCGAAAATTCATTAAAAACGCAAATGTACTAAAAAGTTTGACAAGTTCGCAAAGTTTTAAAACTAGTTAATCAACTTATTCAACCTATTAACTTACTCAAGTAATAAATATTATGAAATTACATAAAATTGAAGCAGGAACCTTTCAGGTAGATGGAGGGGCTGCATTTGGCGTTGTTCCAAAACGTGTATGGCAAAAACGTTACCCTTGTAACGAAGAAAACTTTTGCAGATTTACAATGCGCTCTCTTTTGATTGACACGGGCGAAAGGCGGATTTTGATTGATACGGGAGCGGGTGACAAACAACTTGACTACCTAAAATACTATGATTTTGAAGGAGTTATAAGTTTCGAACGCGAATTAAATAAACTAGGTTATAGTTGTTCGGACATTACTGATGTAATTCTAACTCATTTACATTTCGATCATTGCGGAGGTTGTACCATTTATAATTCCGATCGTACCAATCTTGAATTGAGATTCCCGAATGCCACTCATTGGGTGGGAGCTGCTCAGTGGAATAATTTTCTAAACCCAAATATGCGGGAAGGTGATTCTTATTTTCCTGAAAATATGTTGCCGGTTCAAGAAGCCGGTAAATTAAAGTTGGTAAATGAAAATCAATGGATTTGTCCTGAAGTAGAAGTTCGGATTTTTAACGGCCATACCGTTGGGCAACTGGTTAGTTATGTTTATACCGAGTCGAAAACAATTGTATACGTTGGTGATGTAATTCCTATTTCCGCGTGTCTTTCAATATCATGGATTTCGGCTTATGATACATATCCAATCACTGCTATGGACGAGAAAAAACTATTGCTCGACGAAGTAGTAGAAAAGCATCAGGTACTTATGTTTGAGCATGATGCCCATACAGAATGTTGTACGGTAAAAGAAATTTATGGTAAGTATCGGGTTGATTTTAGCTTTCCACTATTCTAAAAAAACAGACTTTAGAATCAAAAATTAGACTGCAAAATACGATTCAAGTTCAGTAAGTGTATCGGCATTGGTTTGTAAATCTTTTACGATTTCCCCTTTTTCGAGAACTACTATGCGTTTACAAACTTCGGTTATGTGGTTCAAATCGTGACTGGAAATAAGCATAGTCATGTTGAAACGTGTTTGCAAATCTGTTAGGAATCGTTTTAGTCGAATCTGCGACGAAGGATCGAGTGCAGTGAAAGGTTCATCAAGAATCAGAATTTTCGGATCGCCCAACAATGCAGCTGCTATTCCAATTTTCTTCTGGTTTCCTTTCGAAAAATCGCGAATCAACTTTTTTGAACCCAACACTTCGTCATTGAAAAAATCTTTCATAGTAGTCAGGAAATCAGCAATATCGCCATCTGACAAATGAAAAAGCTTACCTACAAAGTTAAAATACTCTTCTGGTGTCAAAAAATCAATCAAAAAACTTTCATCCAGAAATGATCCGGTACTAGATTTCCAAGCATCGTTTCGCATCACTTTTTGCTCATTAATCTGTACTTCGCCCAAAGTAGGTTCTATCAAATCGAGTATTAGCCTGAAAAAAGTAGTTTTTCCGGCTCCGTTATTTCCCACCAAACCAAAACTTTCACCTTGTGGAATCGTTAACGAAGGAATATTCAGTACTGTAATGCTATTGTATGCTTTTTGCAATTCTGTAACTTGTATCATTTTTGTTGGTAAGTTAAATTGTTATGTAAAAATCGAATTTCAAACTCTCACATTTGTTATTCTTAAAT
>JBMOHG010000567.1:0-2359 GCA_049317965.1 Paludibacter sp. | reverse complement strand
CTCGACAATTTAATCAATTTCACTCAAATTCAAAATGGCAATCAAACTGTAATTGTTGTTCCTACCTGGGGCAGTGGTATATGGCGTTCTGCCGATAATGGTACCTCTTGGACTGTTTCGGCTTTTGAGCCTTGCACTTACAACGATTTGAATGATTCTGATATTGATACTTTTTACAAAAAAGTACCCGGAGTTTACTCATTTCCTGGCGATAACATAATTTATGGTACCGATAAACCAGATTTTGATATGCAATACCTGATTTATTCTGAAGATTACGGAATTACATGGAAAAACAAACAAGTAGCTAAGTTTTTCAACCCTTGGGCTTTACATAAACGCAAAGTGGCAAACAAAGACTATTTTTACTGGGGCGGAAAAGATGGAAATCAAGGCGTTGTTTGGCGTTCGGGGGATGTAGGACTGAATTGGGATGCTTCATTAACTTTAGGAGTTGAATATTGGGATAATCGTCGAATTATTGGCGACGATGACGGTCCGTTGTATATTATGTGCAGTGTAAATAATGTGTATAAATCCACCGATAATGGCGATAGCTTCACACCAGTTGGCACCGGTATTACCATTCCAGCTACCAAACCGGCACCAGCAGGAGAACCGTTTTTCCTCACACATTTAATTAAATCCAGCTCAAAATTATATGTATCAACCTATAACGACGGTATCTATCAATTTGCTTTAGGAGCAAGTGCTTTAAAAAACGCTATCATAAATAGCCTTTCAATTTACCCAAATCCGGCTCAAAATGAATTGATAGTAAATACCGAAGTAGGAGCTAATATTGCCATCTATTCTGTAACAGGCAAATTAGTTAAAACCATTGTGGCAGATAATGGTAAAGCTAAAATAAATATAAATGACTTACAATCTTCGGTTTACATAGTAAAGATGCTTTCAGTTGATGGTAAGTTTTCTGTAAATCGTTTTGTAAAAAACTAATACTCGTAAATTCTCAATAAATCAAATAATTAACAATTTAAAACAATTTTATTATGAAAAAAATTACTTTTTCAATGGTGCTTTTACTAATTAGCACGGTCTTCACTTTTGCAACAGGAGCATGGCAAAAATTAGACCTCAATAAATCTGGAGGTGGTATTATTAATATGAATATCAACAGACTAGAGCTAAATGAAGGAAAACTTTACGCTGCAACTTTTGATGGAATATGGGTTTCTCCATCTGCCAATGGTGGTGATTGGGAAGCTTATGGACTACAAGGACAAAATGTGACTCATCTTAGCTTAGGTGACTTGAAACTTGCCAGTGCACAAGTTGTTGCACTCAACGATGGAACTAAAAAAGCCAATCAGCTATACAAATACGTTGGAACAAGCTGGGTATTGACCAATTTGAATCCAGGACAATTGTCTACTTTTGGAGGTGTGTCAAGTAATTTTACTCAAATAAAAGATGCCGACGGAAAAAATATCATTCTCTTTCCTACTTGGGGAGGCGGAATATGGCGTTCGGCAGATGGTGGAACAACTTGGGCAAATTATGCACAGGGAACTACTTCAGACGGTGCAGTATATAAAAATGTTATAGGTCTTTTTACATTTCCAGGCAGTAAAGTAATTTACGGTACTGATAAAGTTGCCAATAGTTTTAATTATATGATTTGGTCCAACGATTATGGAGTAACATGGAAAAACTCACTTGTGGGAGAATTCTTCAATCCTCATTCTATATTTGTTCATAAAGTAAATGGTAAAGAATACCTATATTATGGCGGTGAAAATGGAAATGGTGGTGTGGTTTGGTGTTCAATGGATGCTGGTGCTAGTTGGCAAGGTTCTCCTACTGCTGGAGTACCCTATTGGCAAGTTCGCAAAATTATTGGTGACGATGATGGTAAGGTTTATACTCTTTGCTCTGTAGATAATGTATATGTATCTCAACTGAATAATGCAACTGCTGGTTGGGATATATCACAGGCTTTATACAATGAGACTTTTGCTCCTGTGGGTACAGGAATTACTTTTCCAAGTACAAAAGTATCTCCGGCTAGTGCCAAATATTATTTAAGCGACATTGTAAAATCTAGCACCAAAATTTATGTTTCCACCATAATGACTGATGGTATTTATTATTTTGACCTTACAAGTACAGGACTAAATAGTACAAAAGTATCTAGCATTTCCATTTATCCAAATCCTGCTCAAAACGAAATAATCATAAATGCAGATTTGGGTGCTAATATCTCTATTTATACAATTACCGGTAAATTAGTGAAATCAACAACTGCTATTAATACCAAAACAAGCGTTGACATTAAAGACTTAAATGCTTCGCTGTATGTGGTTAAAGTAATTTCAGCTGAAGGTAAACTTTCAAC
>JBMOHG010000566.1:0-2363 GCA_049317965.1 Paludibacter sp. | reverse complement strand
CGCCAAATGCAGTTTGACAAAACAAAATTGCGCTTAGCGTGAAAATTTGTGTGATTCTTATTTTAAGCATAGCTAAATAATAAAAAATGGTTCGATTATATTATTGTGTTTTTGGTATTTATACAAATTGGATTTTTAACAATTTACTCCTGATTTTATCTCCCCATTTCAAACACCAATTCTCCTCCAGCCATGATGTCCTTGAAATTGAGTTTGTAGTCTTTAATGGCTTTCCCGTTCAAGGTTACTTTTTTTACAAAAATATTTTTGTCGGACATATTGTTGGCAGTAATAGTAAATTTTTTTCCATTTTCGAGATTTATTTTTGCTTCTTTTACAAATGGGCGACCAATGTCGAACACCCCTGAAGCTGGATTGACAGGATAAAAACCCAATGTCGAAAGAATATACCACGCCGACATTTGTCCGCAATCTTCGTTACCCGCATAACCATCGGGCTGATTGGAATACATTTCTGACATTATCTTAGTCAAGTATTTTTGAGCTTTTTCAGGCTGTTCAGCGTAATTATAAAGATAGGCGATATGAAGACTAGGCTCGTTACCATGTGCATATTGTCCTATCAATCCGCTGATATCTCGCTGCCCGCCCATTACTTCAGTACTCATGGTGAAAAGGGTGTCTAACTTTGCTCCAAACTCTACTTTTCCACCTGTGAGAGCTACCAAGGAAGGAATATCTCCTTGTACCGACCACCTGTATTGCCATGCATTGGCCTCTGTAAATGAGTTTGAGTATCTTGCATCAATGGGGCTAAAAGGTGTAACCCAGTTACCCGCTGTGTCTTTCGGTTGGAAGAATCCTGTTTGTGAGTTGTACAGTTGCTTGTAAGCCAAAGAGCGTTTCAAAAAGAAATCATAATCGGCAGTTTTGCCCATTTTTTTTGCCACCTGTGCCACACACCAATCGTCGAAAGAAATTTCCAAGGTTTTCGAAACCGATTCGCCCACCAAATCCTTTGGTAAATAAGCATATTTATCATAAATGTCCCAGTCTGAGCCTTTGTGAACGGTAGTAGAAGTGGCTTTCATGGCGGTGTAAGCTTCTTCATAATCAAATCCTTTGGTATCAATAAGTATGGCATTTGCAATTACCGGAATAGCAGGATTGCCAATCATACAAAAATTTTCGGCTCCCCAAAGTGTCCAAATTGGCAGAATTCCAGCCACTTTTTGGTGGGTAATCATGCTTTGGATAATGTCAACATTAACTTTGGGCTGAATGATGGAATAAAGTGGATGCACCGCACGGAAAGTATCCCAAAGCGAAAGTGTAGAATAGTATTTCCCTGTTTTGGAAGTGGCTATTTCAAAATCAGCTCCGCGGTATCGACTATCAACATCCGCTATGTTATTGGGCTGAATGAAAGCATGATACATGGCGGTGTAGAAAATCTGTTTGGTTTTTTCGTCAGCCTGAATTTGAATTTTGTTCAATTCTTTATTCCATGCCGTTACAGCTAAATTTTGTACTTGTTCAAAGTTTTTACCCTCTAATTCGGCTTGAAGATTCGCTCGCGCATTGTCCAAACTTACTGCTGAAATTCCCACTTTTACAGTAATCTGCTCTTGTTCTTTTGTTTTGAAATATACAGAACCAACCAGGAAGTTATGTTCTTTCTCGCGCACTAGCCAACCTGGTTTGCTTCCTGACGTTAGTTGATAAGTATAGAATGGTTTTGAGAACTTAGCCACTAAATATACGCGGCGAAAAGGAACCCAACCAAATGAAATTCGAAATCCAGTGATGGTAGAATCGTTTTCCCATTTCATAGACGACCATGGAATAGAAGCCATGCTTCCTATATAAGTGCCAATGGCAACGCTTGGTGCAATAATAATATGCGCACTGTCATTGGTCGGAAAAGTATAGCGATGTACCGCGCAATGTTCTGTGGCAGTGAATTCGGCTTTTATTTTGGTGTCTTTGAGCAGTACTGAATAATAGCCAGGACTTGCCATTTCGTCGGAATGCGAGAAGCGTGAACGCCAGCTAGGGAAGGGCTTTTCGTTGCTTCCCCAGTTGATGGTAAATGCACCCGTGCGTGGCATAAAAAGCCAATCGCTCAAGTCGCCAATACCGGTTCCACTGAGCCGTGTGTGCGAAAAACCCATGATCGTACTATCGCTGTAATGATAGCCCGACACCCAGTCCCAGCCTACATTGTTGGTCACTGGTCCCATTTGCACCATCCCGAAAGGTAAACAAGCATTGGGGAATGTGTGACCATGCCCACCTGTGCCAATGAAAGGATTGACGTATTGGGTTAAATCTTGCGATGACAAAAGAAAGGAAATAAATAACAATACAGTTAATACAAGTGGTTTCATAAGTGATTTTTT
>JBMOHG010000565.1:0-2373 GCA_049317965.1 Paludibacter sp. | reverse complement strand
AAGAAGGTGATATGGTGGTAAATGTAACTAAACCAAAGAAACTCACCAATATGCGTGCTTCGGGTGCTGATGATAAAGCCAAATTAATTCCACCTGTAGTTTTCAGTCTCGAAGAGGCTTTGGAATATATCAAAGAAGATGAATACGTTGAAATAACACCTTTATGTTTCAGATTACGTAAAATTTATCTTGATGAAAACGAACGCAAACGGCTGACAAGAAAGTAGATAATGCTGGGATAATTTGAAAATTTGAAAATGAGTCAATTTGAAAATTTGAAAATGAAATGATTCAGTGATTTTTGATAACTTTATTGTAAGATTTTTATTATTACACCATAATCAGCTAAGCATAACACAAGTTTATTATTTGTTAGAAAGAAATGTGAATATGAAAAGAAAAAGTTTTTTTTTACTGTTTGCACTCATAATATTTACGAATGGTCTTTTTGCTCAATTGGGTTTAAAAGCCGGAGTAAACATGGCAAGTGAAATAAAATCACTAAGTCAAGCCGACATTGCAGCAGGATTTAGCACCAATAATTTAACCGGATATCAAATTGGTCTTGTTTATCAGGCTATGCCAAAAAAATCGGGGTTGGGGGTAGAAATTGCAGCTTTGCTTTCGCAAAAAGGCAGTACAATTGATAGCACCAATCTTGTTAATTCTATAACTGAAGGCTACAAAGAATTGAATTATATTGAAGTTCCTTTTAATCTTCGATACAGACTTTCACTTGGTTTTATTGGCGTTTACGGATTTGCGGGAGTTTATGGCGGTTATGCTTTGAGTGGAAAAATTGTTGACGAAATTACAGAAGTAACTGAGAATGAAACTTTTCAAAGTTTTATGGATCATGTAGATTATGGATATAATTTTGGTGCCGGCATTGAGCTATTCAAAAAAATTCAATTGGGTGGAACATGGAGTCAGGGATTAAAAAACACCTCAAATTCTACAACTACCACCACCAATAATCGTGTTTTTTCAATAAATCTGGTGTATATGTTTTGAGAAATTGTAGTTAAATATATATTTTAATAAAAATGTGAGCTGTAAAAAAACAGTTCACATTTTTTTTTGACTTTCAAAATAATGAAAACAGTATAGATTTAGTTTCGTATTTCAAAACTAAATTGTACATTTGTGCCGTAAAACAGAACAGAATGAATATTGTATCACATAAAAGATTGGTAGAATGTTACAGTACGCATCCTGATGCAGAAGTAGCATTACAGCAATGGTATAAAACTGCAAATGCTGCAAAATGGAAATGTTTTGCAGATATAAAAAAAGACTTTAATAGTGTTGATAGCATAGGTAACCAACGATATATCTTCAATATAAAAGGAAATAATTACAGACTGATAGTCGTTATCCAATTTGTACACCAATATATTTATATCCGGTTTGTAGGAACACATACCCAATACGATAAAATTGACTTTAACACAATATAATTTACGCATTATGGAAACAAAAATAACAGAAGCAGTTTACGAAACAGCTCTTGCCCGAATAGAAGAACTCTTACCCAGTGTGACGGATAACACAGCAAGTACCGATCATCGGGCTGTAGAATTACAAATTATGTCGGACATAGTGATTGAATATGAGAAAACCCACTTCCCTGTTGGGATGCCAACACTGGCCGATGTAATGCGGCTGCGATTAGAAGAAGAAGAAATGACACAACGTGCATTTGCCCGTAAAATAGGCGTTTCGCCCTCTCGTGTTAGCGAATATCTTACCGGGAAAAGTGAACCAACACTTAAAATTGCACGTGCCATAAGTCAATTACTTAACATCGAACCATCAATTGTACTTGGCGTATAACTTTTAAGTATTTGCGACAAAGCCCCACCACTCACGGTACATAGCCGTCAAGCTAAGCCACTAAAAGGCTGAAAGCCTGATATATTCTAGCCCTGGGCAACGACCTGGGTAGAAATATAAAAGTTTACTCTTCGCCCTGAAAGGGCAGCATAAAGTATTGAATTTTTGCGCATTAAATTTATATGATGCCCTTTCAGGGCGCAAATTGGATTTCTCATTTAACCCAAGGCGTTGTCCTTTCAGGACGTTGCCATTGGGCTAGAATATAATGGGCTTTCAGCCCGAAAACTAGGCATTTACAAGAATTAAAAGTTCTTAGCTTGACGGCTATGCACTCACGGTAGGGCTTTTTTTGTGATAAAATGTTTCAAGAATTGTGCTAAACGAAAAAATATAAGATTGTGGAACTGAATCTTATATTTGCACTGATTGTATCAACTTTATAGAATTATTGTTAACTTTTTCAGTCAGATTTAAAAAAACTGAATAAATACGATAGGTATCATAAAAGATACTTATCTTTGCATGACATTAATA
>JBMOHG010000564.1:0-2379 GCA_049317965.1 Paludibacter sp. | reverse complement strand
AAGTATTTGCCTGTCCGGTATAAAATCCCAACGGTACAACTTCATTCGTTGTAATGCTATTCAATCCATTAATAACCAGCTGTTCACTTCCTGCCATAGTGTAAATTTCTGGTATTGCCACATTTGCATTCGACATTTTCGGAGAATCGAAATCATCATAACCATTTTGTGCATCTTCATTGAAAATTATAATGGCTTCATCATTGTTTGTAACATTTGAGACTTGTAGTCGCAACACTTGTTGGATGGTATTTGAATATTTAGGTGCTTTGGTAGGAGTCACATTTTTTGCTCCAAAAACATTTGCAATAGTTATTATTCCAATTAACGCAACAATTAACTTTTGTGAATCAAATGGTTGTAAAAATATTTTCATTTTTTGTAAGTTTAGATTGTACCTTGTGTGACTTGGACATTAAAAAAATAAGAAGTTGGGATGGCAATTTTTCGCAAGCTCAAGACAGCTGATTCCCAACAACGAACTGTAGCATTTTGCAAGAAGTTAATGATTCTATATCTGAAAGGACATGATAGTCCAATTTTCAGCAATTGCTTGTTTTTCGTAAAATTCTCTAGCTAAATTTTCTTCAACTTTCAAAAGTTCGCAATAATGTGACCATGTCAATTTGTGTGACAGTGTCTCACAAATTGGAAATATATCGTATAACAATCTAATATAGTTTAGGTTACTCTTTTATGGTTTACAAGGGACAAGCGGTTTCCTAACCGCTTTTTACAAGTTTTATTTTAAGCGACTGGGAAGTCGCTTGTCCCTTATGTGCCATAGTTAATAAATAAAAATCAGAAGTTGGGATTGTAATTTTTCGCAAGCTCAAGATTGCTGATTCCCAATAACGAACCGCAGCATTTTGCAAGAAACCAATAATTATTTATTCAAATGGACAAGGGGTAGAAACTATTTCTTCCTGCTTCATTTTTAATTCCCTCGAATTCGAGGGAATTAAAATCGGGATTGTTGAGTTGCTCACAAACACCCAAAAATAAAATGGTTAAGTTATTGAATAAAATATATTTCAATCCTCCTGCTCTGTAAAATTCTCAAATTCAATCATCCATTCAGTCAGTTTTTGTTGCAACAATTGCTTATCCGGCAAATAAAGACTATACTCTGAGGCGTAAATATTGGCCTCTTTGGGCAATGTTAGTTCTACCAAAGCATCGTTCTTTTTTTTGCACAACAGAATGCCAATGCTTGGTTTCTCGTAATCGAGTTTAATGTTTCGGTCGTAGTAATTGACATACATCTGCATTTGTCCCAGATCTTTATGCAATAGTTCTTCCGTTTTCAAATCAATAATTACATAACATTGCAGTAACCTGTTATAAAACACCAAATCGACATAATAATGTTTCTCATCAAATGTGAAGCGTTTTTGTCTTGCTTCAAACAAAAATCCTTTGCCCAATTCCAACAAAAAACTCTGCAACTTAGAGATTATAGCATGTTCCATATCCGATTCGGAATAGGCATTTTTTTCATCCATTCCCAAAAATTCCAACGATAATGGATTTTTTAGAATATCTTCCGGTTTTACCATAGTTTGACCCTCGCTAGCCAGTTTTAATATCTCCTTTTTATTTCTACTCAATGCCAGACGTTCATAAAGACTTGAATGATATTGACGTTTCAAATCTGTCAGGCTCCAATTATTAGCAGCACATTCAATTTCATAAAAGCTTCGTTCGCTATGGTTTTCAATTCGCATTAGCACAAGATAGTGTGACCATGAAATCTGAAAACGAGGCATTCTCGATTTTTGAGATTCACTTTTTGGAAGCACATTTAATTGATTTTCAATAGTATCAAATTTCCGCAAAGCTGTTGCGGAAATTTGATTTGGTTTGGGTTCATTGCTATGCAACTCGCTAGACGGTGTCTGGCGAATTGAAGTTGATAGGTTTTCCGCACTTTTCAATTTACTAGAAGGTGTCTCGTAAATTGAATAAACAAGATAAAACTTTTTCATTCTTTCTAAATTATCCACCGAAAAACCTTTTCCAAACTTTTGAGTTAATCGAACTGACAAGTCTTTCAATACAGCCTTTCCATATTCTGCACGCTCTTTGCCTTGTTGTTCATCCTCCACTATCATCCTCCCAACTTCAAAATATGTGTGTACCATGGTTAGGTTTACCACCGAAGCCACTTTTTGGCGAGCCAATTCAATCAATTCTGCAACCTTGCTATAAAGCTGATTATCCGATTTTTCTATTTCCATATTATAGTTAAATGAGATTTTTTTTTAATTTCTAACAGTCAAAACATTATCTTAAATATGGAAAGCGAAGCTTTCCTTCCACCACGAGATGGATTAAAAATCCAAACAATTCAAAAGTTGGGATTGTCATTTTTCGCAA
>JBMOHG010000563.1:0-2383 GCA_049317965.1 Paludibacter sp. | reverse complement strand
ATAATCAAAGGCAACATCCGAAACTGATTTTTTAAACTGAATTTGTTTCGGATTTACCGACCAGTTTCGGTAATCCACCAAGCCATTCAGCGTATCACCATTTTGCTTGATTATAAATCCCTTTACATAGTTTTCTTGTGAGTAAACAACTAAAGATATTGCCATTGCAAAAATGACTGAAATAAATTTGATGCAAGAAGTTTTCATGTTTAAATTTTTATTGATGAACTATTTAATGGTTAATTTTCTGAATTCTAATGGAACACCCTCATTTTGGAAACCAATAAAACCCTTTTTTGCGGTTAATCCTGATATTTGGTTCTGAATTATTCCGTTTATATACACTTTTAATGTATTATTCTTGCATAAAATCTGCATAGTGTTCCATTCTCCCAAAGGTTTTTCGTTGGATGGCATTGTTTTTTTGACTGTGAATTTCACTGAATCAGAACATTCTTTTGCCCACAATCCATTCATACAGATAATATCTCCGGCTGCATCTACCTTCTGCTGAACTTGATAACATATTGGCCAGATAGTATCCTTGGGTTGGATATGAACCAACACGCCGCTATTTCCAAAAGTTTTTATCCATCGCCATTCCAAGTTTAATTCATAGTTTGAGTAACTTTTCTTTGTGCGCAAATACCCACTCGAAAGTCCGGTAATTTGTAATATTCCATCTTTCATTACAAACATCTGGTTTGCAATGAGGTTTTTATCCTTCATCACATACTCCCAGTTTTTTGTGTCTTGTTCCGAAAAGAAAGATTGATGTTTTGTACATTTTTTTTCAGACTGACCAGTAACCGAAAATATACAAAAAAAAGAAAGAATGATAGCGATTTTCTGTGTTTTCATGCAATTGTTATTGTATAAATATTGAATTTATTGTTTTGAAAATAGTAATTCAAAAAATGATAAAAAGAAATGAAAAAAGAATGATAATTGGCATTAGGAAAACTAACTGACTGATTATAATCCAAATAAACAGTTTGAAATACACGAAAAAACTTGATTTCTTTAAAAATGTTCGTTTTGTCAACTCCTTCAATTCTGATAAATCCAATGCCAATAATTCTTGCTTTTCAATATTCAAATTTGCTATTCCAAAACTGGAATTACCAGCTTTGAAGCCAGCTAGAACAGACTTTGGGTGTTTCCAAATTCCCCAACCCATAGTCCACAGTGGAAAAATAATAATCGGAAAGTTTCTCCAAAATCCCGAGGCAATTTCCCAAGATGCAATAAACATTTCGCCTTTCCATGTAGTGTCTTGATCATTTAGAATATGTTCTAAATCATGTATATACAACATCTTTTTTCGCCACGACAAATTTGGTAAGGTAAGCGTGAAAATTGGAAGTGGAACCTCGAATGAATTATGATTCTCACCACCATTTGCAGGTAAATTGTATTTTTGATAGAAATGTTCCAGATGCTCAGCTAAAGTCATTTGCAAAACTAAAGTTAAAGTTGCGATGCAGCAGCTGAATCGAGGTAAAAATCAACTACAGATGAATTATTTGCAACATAAAATGCCGGATAATTTTGGCTGGAAATGTCTTTTTGAATAATTTGTTTTAAAACACCAGCTTTGGAAGTACCTGTTATTAAAAATATTATTTGTTTTGATTCTAGCAATGTTTGACCGGTTAAAGTAATTCTTTTCTGACCGGTTGTAGGATGTCCTCCAACTGCAACTGCTTGACCTGATTTTAATAAGCTCATATTTGAAGGAAAAATTGAGGCGGTATGACCATCGTCGCCCATTCCCAATAAAATCAAATCAAATTGAGGAAACCCATTCACAATTGGCATTTCTTTTTCAAGCAGTGCTTGATAGCGTATCGCTTCATTGCTAGGATTTTCCTCACCTTGCATCCGAAAAACATTTGCTTCGTGAATAGGAACATGTACCAATAAACTATCATAGGTCATACCAAAATTGCTTTCAGGATTAGTAGGTGGTACACAGCGCTCGTCCACCCAAAAAAGCCGTACGAAATGCCATGGAATATTATCTGCGAATTCACTTGCCAGTATGGTGAAAAGCAATTTTGGCGTACTTCCACCCGAAAGTGCTATGTTAAATGGTAGTGAAAGCTTTGTTTTTTCCTTCACTTTCGACATTATCAGTTTAGCAACTGCTCTTGCCGTATCTTCGGGAGTTTCAAATATAAAATTCATAGTTTGGATAGAATCAAGTGACCTTTCAAAAATATTTTGGCAAAGGTAAAAAGGATTTTCTAAAAATCACATTATTAAGTGTGTTTTATTAAAATTTCTTTTATGATTTTTATTCTGATTTTCTATGTATTAAAATATTGAAATTTATATTTTCCGAATTTGAGATTTGTGATTGGATTAAGAAGTGATATCA
>JBMOHG010000562.1:0-2396 GCA_049317965.1 Paludibacter sp. | reverse complement strand
ATACCGTCTCCGTTTGAAACTTCAACGATAAACTTTTTCACAACTGCTCGATGTTCACCGTATTCTTTTGTCAAATCAAAGTTTTGAATCAAATTCAATTCATTAATATCAATATCAAAAATGCGTTTATCGAAATTTTCTTTCAAACCATCATTGCCTAAGCTATAAACCGAAGCTTCACGCTCTTTATTCGACTGTAATTCGGCAAAATACAAACACACAGTATATTCACCATCAGGCACATCCATTTTAAATGCCTCAATCCCTACACGCATCGTTTGGAAAACCGGATCGTTGATTGTACCAAGAATATCCAAATCGGAAGCAGGTTGTGAACCGTATTTAGTCCGTTTTTCATACGGTTTACCTCCAATATACCCCCAACTTCCAGATGTATATTCTTTTTCGGGAATCCAAATGACTGATTCGGTTTTATCCTCAAAGTAGCGTTTAGAACCTAACATTACATTTATTTCGGTAAATGGATTTTTGTTGTCTTTTAGATTAAATGGAATAGCTCGAAAATCAATTTTTTGTTGATCGCTGATTTTTCCTGTTTCACTTTCGGCTGATGCAACAAGTCGGTTTAATCCATTGATGAACGGCACATTGAATTGTGCAATATTATCAACTACAGCATTTTTACCAATACTTTTTCCATTCAATGATAATTCTACAAATTTTTGATTAGAGTAAACTTTTACAGGCTGCAAACAAACATTATTTTGGTCGGAAACTCCACCTCTGATTTTCCAATTTGTTCCACCAATGGTAACTATTGGTGTTTTGCTCAACAAAGCCTGATATTGTAAATAGGTATCTTTTACGGCTCTGTCAATTCCAACAATTCCCTTGTTGTTGACGTGCGGGACTGCATTCGCCCTTGTTTCGGAATAAAAATCATTCAGATTCCAAATATTTACACCATTTACAAACGATCTTTCCATTATGGTTTTAATATAATGTTCGTGATACAAATTAGCATATTCGGCAGTATAATCGAATCGTTGTGGTTCAAACGAATGTAAGCGCGGATCGACATCGGCTCCATATTCTGTAATGATAAATGGTTTGTTAGGCATTTTAGTTTTGGCAGCATCAAGAAATTTATCACACCCATCGAAAGTGCCACTGTACCAACCTTGATATAAGTTAAAACCTACTATCATTGGAATATTGGTTATACCGGCATTTATATAAACATCAATATTTCCATGAGTTGGAATAAGTGTATATCGCGAAGGGTCATCCTGCCTGATTTGATTTTCAATACTTTTTGCTAATTTTTCTACCGATTTTAAATACTGATTATTGCGAACTGAATCCTCTTTAAATGGCAAACGAAGTAACACCTCATTCATATACGCCCAAATCATCACTGATGGTCGGTTGAAATCTTGCACAACCATTTCACGTACCATATTCATACAGTTTTTTGTAAATGCCTCATTTTCAGTAATTGTATTTACAATTGGAATTTCGACAGAACTTATTATGCCTAATTTGTCGCACATTTCCATCACAGTTGGGTCTTGAGGATAATGCGAAATACGTAAAAAATTAGCACCCATTTCCTTCAATAATTTAATATCCCGAACATGAATTTCGTCAGGCAATGCATTTCCCATTCCTTCGAAACATTGATGTCGATTGGTGCCAATCAATTTTAATGATTTTCCATTAATAGTAAAACCTTTATCTGCTGAAAATTCATACCAACGAAAACCTAAAGGATTAGAAACCTGATCAAGTAATTTATTCGTTTTAGCATCGTAAATCCTTGTTAGAACAGAATAAAGTGATGGAGAATCTGGACTCCAGAGCAATGGATTTTGGAGTACAATATCTTTTTGTTCAATAGTTTGAGTGATATTTTTGGCAATGTTTACAAAACTGCGAGTTTTACATACTGTTTCGGCTTTTGGGGAAATAATGCAGTTTTCAACAATTAGTTTTTTTGATTCAATTTCGTCATTGGTAATCAATGTTTTAATAGTTATGTTTGCGACCTTCTCTGTAACTTTTGGTGTAGAAATAAATACACCCGAAGATGCAAAATGAGTAGTGGAAATATGTTGTTTTTCTGTAACGATAAGATAAACATCGCGATAAATTCCTCCAAAAAAAGTAAAATCGGCAGTCAGTGGCGGAATGTTTTCATTATAAGAGTTGTTCACTTTTAACACGATCACATTTTGTTTGTCAAAATGAACAAAATTTGTAATATCGAAACTGAAACGCGTATAGCCGCCTAGATGAGTACCTACAATTTTTCCGTTTACAAACAATTCCACTTGCTGATTAGCTCCTTCGAAGTAAATAGTTATTTGTTTGTTTTTATAATCTTTTGAAATCGGAATTAATCGTCGATACCAAGCAATACCACGGTAATAATC
>JBMOHG010000561.1:0-2400 GCA_049317965.1 Paludibacter sp. | reverse complement strand
TACAGGATTGGCAAATCACGAAGCTACACCAGTTTTGTCATTTGCAAAAGTAGGTAATGATATTGTAGCCTCAACTCAATATTCGGGTTTGTCAATGAATAATGGAACCGGTTGGAGCGATAGTAATATAGAAGTTGCAAAAAGTAATATTGTATTGGTAGATGGTCCTAATGCCTATATTTGTTCTAATGTTGGAGTTTATAAATACAACGGTACAACCATGATATCTAAGTCTGTTGGATTGCCAATAAATGCAACTGTATCAGTCAATTACTTAAATTTCAACGATGGTAAATATTATGCTTGCACATCTACAGGTGTATTCAAATCAACTACTGGCAAAGGAAGCTGGACAAGAGTAGCTACCAACGATGTGGCAAAAGGGGTGAGTTCAATCACCTTCTCTGGCAGTAATATTTTTGCTTGTATTAATGGTGTGGTTCATAAGCTGAATGTAGATGTATGGGAAGCAGTTCCGGCATTAAAGAATTACACTATAAATGCACAAATGATAGCTTATAGTTATGCTGGCAATGACTACATTTTTGCTGGCGGTTCATTTGCCGAAGTTCCAGTTGGTATTTTCCGTTCGGCAGATGGTGGTGCTACGTGGGCTGAGAATTTCACATTGGCTGCAACATTAGATGCTCCAGGGGCAAGGGTGTCAGGTTTTTACAATGGTCAAAATAATGATGTAAGGTATATGGTTTCAGGTATTTTCAGATACAACGCAACTACAAATACGTTGATTAATGCCAACCGCATGTCGTTTATGTTCTCCAAAGACAATGGTTTAACATGGTACACTCGCCAGCCTGCAACAGTAACCAACAATGCACGTTACTCGTTTGTGCGCGACTACAAAGGAGCTTCTTACGCATTTGTTGGAGGACAAAATGATGCTTTAGCAAATCGTGATTGCGCCAGAGGAGTTATCGATGACAATTTAGTGACTAATTTTGCATTTGCAGGACCAAGTGGCGACATACAAAGTGGAGGAGTAAGTATGAATGAATATGGTGAAGACTTGCTGTTTGTGAATCAATATATATCTAATCCTGGTACCATTTATAAATCTGAAAACAATGGCGACAGCTGGACTCCTTTTGCTACAGGTCTCACAACAGCCGGAGTCATAACATCAGGTAGTAACTCATACACATACACCTTGAATGGATTGATGTTTATAAGAGGAGCAAATCAAACCATTCAGGTATATGACTTGACTACTGCACCAACATGGACAGCAACTTACCCAAAAACTGAAACAATTACATCGACTACTGCCGATTTATTGGTACAAAATACCCGTGCTGGAAAAGCGTATTACGTGGTTTTGCCCGAAGCCGATGCAGCTCCAACTGAAGCGCAAGTGATAGCAGGGACTGATGCTGCAAATGTAGCTGCAACTATCAAAGGTAGCCTGGCGGTATCCAAAGAGGTGGCAGCAACGCTTCCAATTACAGGATTAACTGCTAACACTAAGTACAAAGTTTATTCAGTGGTTCAAAGTGAAGTGATTAAAACTACTGGATTACAAACAGTTGCTTTCACTACACAAACTACGGGTATGAATAATCTAAAAATGATTACTTCAATTTATCCAATACCTGCCAAAGGATTACTTAATGTTGCTCTGGCATTGGATGCAAAAGTAAATGTAACCAATTTGCTTGGTGCACAATTAATTGCAACCTACGGAAAAGCAGGTGAAACTGTAAAAATTGATGTTACTCAATTGCAAAATGGAATTTATTTAGTTGAAACAATCAACGGAAATAACAAAAGAGTAGATAAAATTACTATCAAGTAATTTATTTGGAAGTAATATCTTAATATTGAAAAGGGTGGGGATAATATTTCTCCACCCTTTCTTATAAAAGTTTTTCAATTTTCGTTTAAGGCAATCAATTCAATTAAACGTCATTATTATTGTAACCAATAAAAAAAAATCCATGAGAAAAACTACATTCTTCTTCACGCTCTTTATTTTGAGCACAACTCTCACTTTTGCCCAATGGCAAAAAATGGATCTCACCAGATCGGGTGGCGGAACTATTAGCAATGCTGTCAATCAGTTAGCATTTGATAATGGCAAATTATATGCCGCTACTGCCGATGGCATTTTTGAATCCGCCTCTGCTGCCGGAGCCGATTGGACATCTTACGGACTGCAAGGCAAACGCGTTTTTATGATGAGTTTTGGTGTATTAAAATTGGCATTAGTAGCCGAAACAGCTGCCGACGATGCCACAAAGAAAACGTTACAACTTTACAAACTCGATGGTGTCGCTTGGGTAAATACCAATTTCAATGCCTCTAAATTAGCGGTTTTTGGAACTGCGCTCGACAATTTAATCAATTTCACTCAAATTCAAAATGGCAATCAAACTGTAATTG
>JBMOHG010000560.1:0-2410 GCA_049317965.1 Paludibacter sp. | reverse complement strand
TCAAGTTCACGGTAACTTTATTATCCGTTTTTTTGAGGTGCAGTTTTAGCACCTCAAAGTATATTTTTCAACTGTCCGATTTCTGCGGACAGTTGGTTTCAATTGATTACCTGAAAAACACCACATCTCATCTGAAAAATGCTACGTAAGCTGCTTCCCTCGCATTTTCTCCTGCTTCCCTCGCACTTTTCAGTATCAATATCCAATTTTGGAGTTCTTCCCTCGCACTTTTCAGTAGCTCCCTACCATTTTTCAGTGCTTCCCTAGCATTTTATCCTACCGCCCTCGCGTTTTCTCATGCTGCCCTCACGTTTTCTCATGCCGACCTGCCATTTCCACATGCTAACTTCGGGTTTTCTCTTACTTCCTTACCATTTCTGAATACTTACATCGCAATTTCACCAACTGCTCTACCTTTTTCTCATGCTTTCCTTGCATTTTCACTAACAAATTGAGTAAGTTTCAGATAATCTATTTCATAAATTTGGAAAGCTGGAGGAATATACCGAGTTTTCGGTAAGCTTTACTTCCCAACTAAAAAAGTGAAAGACGCTTTGCAGAACAAACTTGTGAACTACTATATGCTCAAAAGAGGACATTTTAGTTAGTATTTTATCATATTTATTTCAACATCTTCCGAAAATGATATGCTAGAACTTCAAAACCTTGTTTAAACCAGAATTTATGGGCGGATTCGTTTAAAGAATAACAATTTAACTCTAATGCAATACAACCCTTAGATTTTGCATATTCTTCAATCCAATTGATAAGTTTTTCACCTATTCCTTTTCCTCTGTAATTAGGGTGTATCACCACATTATCTGGTTCAATATGTCGACCAATATAATATTTTGTCAAAACCCATAAACCAGAAATCCCAATTAATTCATCATCATCAAAAACACCAACACATTCATAACCTTGACCTATCATTTCATCAAGTCTATCTCTTAAAGTATTTTCAGAAATACTTTGATTCAGAATTTGTAATAGAGGTATAATGGAATAAATCTCCTCGTTGGGAATTAAACGAATTACAACCATATTGATTTTTTTAAGCACTAAGGCACCAAATCACTCCGTGAATCTTCGTGTACTTCGTGCCTTAGTGGTTTATATATCTCCCCTCTCCTCAAGGAGAGGGGTTGGGGGTGAGGTTTTACACTCCTAATTTTGATCTTCTGATAAACTCTGCATCGGTAAAATTCTGACCGGGAACATAGCCTGCCAGTGGTTGAATACGTTCGTTAATCATATCGAGGAACCAGCTTACTTGTGGGAAGAATGAATCTTCCAATTCGAATGCTGGTGTAATCCAGTTGCGTGAACCAAGCACACAAACCGGAGCATCCAAATAGTTGAAGCAAAGAGTGCTGATGTTCGTTGCAAAGTCGTTGAGGAACGAACCACGTGCGCAAGCATCGCCGGCCACAATAATTTTACCTGTTTTCTTCACTGACTCAACCACCTGTTCGTAGTTGAATGGTACCAACGAGCGAGCGTCAATAACTTCTGCACTCAAGCCGTATTTTTCTTCCAATTCTTTAGCAGCAGCCAAAGCTGGATATAATGTGTGACCAACTGTTAGGAACGTAATATCTTTTCCTTCTTTTTTTACATCTGGTTCACCGAATGGAATTTCGTAGTAACCTTCAGGTACACCGCCTTTGTGGAATTGCTCACCAATTTCGTAGATACGTTGGCTTTCGAAATAAACCACAGGGTCGGTTCCCTGCAAAGCTGAGTTCATCAAACCTTTTGCATCGTAAGGAGTTACCGGGAAACAAACTTTCAATCCAGGGATTTGAGTTACCAACGAAGTCCAGTCCTGAGAGTGTTGTGCACCGTATTTTGAACCTACCGATACACGCAATGTGATAGGCATTTTCAAAACGTTACCGCTCATCGATTGCCATTTAGGCATTTGGTTGAACACCTCATCACCGCAACGACCCAAGAAATCGCAATACATAATTTCGGGAACTACACGACCACCACACATAGCGTAACCAATGGCAGTACCCACGATAGACGCTTCAGCAATAGGCGAGTTAAACAAACGGTGATAAGGAAGAGCTTCGGTCATACCGCCATAAACGGCAAATGCACCACCCCAATCACGGTTTTCTTCACCATAAGCTACCAATGAGGCATCTTTGTAAAAACGATCCATCATGGCTTCGAAAATACCGTCGCGCAACTGATATTGTTTCATTTTGCTGAAAGGTTTTCCATCGGCATCAAACGCAAAACGTTCTTTGGCAGCAATTTTCTTCACACGTGAATTATCAGCTATTGGCATCAAAACATCAGGTTTTGCAGTTGACATAGAATCAACCGAACCGTTCGAGAACATCATGTCGCCAATGATTTGGGCGTTGTTCATACGTGGAGAAACTTCATCGTCGAT
>JBMOHG010000559.1:0-2412 GCA_049317965.1 Paludibacter sp. | reverse complement strand
TCAAATGCTATAAATAGCTTCAATTTCTACCAAAAGATTACTTCTACAAATATCAGCTTTGACAAAAATACACTTTTTTAGTCCAAAGTGTGCATCGCATAGCAATTTTACGGTTTTGTAGTCAGATTTATTTTTCAGATACACCCTATAATTTATCAATTCAGGATGCGATCTAACCGTTATCTTGTTTTTTATCAGGTTATTGACTGAAATAAGATGCTCAATATTTTCGATAGTTGTGATGGTTTGTTTCTCTACATTATCCACAAAAACTGTTTGTTCGCCAACGATAGCTGCTGTGCCTGACACAAATAATAATCCAAAATCGTTTATATACATTGCTTTTGCGCGTTCAAATTTTGGAGTCGAAACTTTTTTGACTTCAGCAATGGCATTTCCAACCAACACGTTTTCGGAATAATTGTGTGCATCCACTTGAAGTGAATTGGTGATAGGAAATACTGTGTTTTCGTTTTTCTGCTTCAAAGCAATCACTTCAACTGAACAACCTCCATTTTCAATTCCAATGCCCGTAGCTGCCGGATAGCCGTTTACAAAACCAGATTTGTTGTAGAAAAGTGTTCTTATGTCGTTAAATATCTGATAGTTTTGTAATTGTTTGTCTTCTACGTCATCAAGCATGGTTATGTTTTCGACATAATTCCATTGCCGAACAATTTCCTTATAATCAAACCCTTTATCATGCAAAGTTTTATCGAGCAAGTTAAAAGTTGCCATCACGTTTTCTTTAAAGTCAGTGTGCTCAAAACTGCATTGATTTGAGAGTAGTAAACTAAAATCGGAATTGTTGATGCACAAAACAGAAGAGTGATTTGATTTTGAAAATAAAAATGTAAGTTCATTATCAACACATTCAAGTATCCATGCTTCCATAAATGTTCCACCATTTATTGTAGGTTGACTTACAAGTGAAATTGGGAAATTATAAATGCCTTTAGTATCAATAAATTCATCCAAAAGACTCGTTTTCAATTTGAAATCTTCATTATCCTGACAATCAGTAAAAAGTGTGATTTTGATAATCTGATTATTATTCGACAATTTCAACTGGTCAAAACAAGTTTTTATTTGTGTAATAAAGTCTTCATAATATGATAATTGAGAGCATTGTAAGGATAAACGCATGTTGTGTGTGCTGGATTAGTTTATTGTACCTTTCTTTGACTCATAAAAAGTGAAAGGGTTTAATCAAAATCATTGAATTTTATAATCACAAAAAATCTATTATCTTTGCACCCGAATTTTGCGGAACAAACTGCAAAAACGTGTGCTTGAATACCACGTAAAAAAAACAAGAAGTAATGAAAAAACAAGTTTCCGTCGCCTTTATGGTGTGTGGGCTGCTGTTTACGGTATGCCTGATTGTAGCCAACATTGTTGAGCAAAAATTAATCTCCATTGGAGGTATCGAGGCCACAGCCGGCTTGCTCATTTTCCCCGTATCCTACATTATTAACGACTTGATAGCCGAAGTTTGGGGCTATCGCAAAGTCCGCCTTATCATCTGGAATGGTTTCCTGATGAACTTTCTGGTAGTTGTTATTTTCCGATTGAGCATTTTAGCGCCTGGTTCAGTGAATTTTACCCATCAAGCTGCTTTTGAACTTGTGTTGGGAAATACCGAACGAATGGTGGCTTCCAGTTTTGTGGCGTTTCTGTTTGGTGCGTTTCTGAATGCCTATGTAATGAGCAAAATGAAAATTATGCAACACGGACGAGGTTTCTCAATTCGTGCAGTAGCTTCTACTATTGTGGGCGAAGGTGCCGATTCGCTGGTGTTTTTTACGCTTGCATTTACCGGCATTATTCCTACTCACGACCTTTGGATGCTAATTCTTACACAAACAGCAATGAAAACAGGTTACGAAATTATTGCCTTACCACTTACCAACGTTTTGGTAAAATGGGTGAAGAAACACGAAGACACCGATGTGTACGACAAAGGCATCTCGTATAATCCGCTAAAAATAAATGATTTGTAGGTTTTGTTTCGTTAAGTAAGGTACAATAAAATAACTGCCTAAAATAAGGTAATATGGTTTTGTTGAGACTGATGCCATTGCTACTAAGGTTTAAGAAGTTAGTAAAAAAGGTATTAACCTTAGTAGAAAAATGAAATCTATACCATATTCAACCTTATTACCTTATTTATGTAATTGAAAATGTGTTGTTTAAAATATTTTCTTATCCCGACTTCATGTTATTATATATTCTAAGGGACTCAGCCTATATATCGAAAAGCTATAAAAGCCACAGCAAGACGTTTGAATTTAAACACTAATTTGCAGTGGTTTTTCTGCTTTTGGGTCGATTATTTTTCTCATTTGAAGTATCAGCGATACGACAAATTGTTCAATGCACCAAGCTCGCTGTTTCATTACACACTACTTA
>JBMOHG010000558.1:0-2415 GCA_049317965.1 Paludibacter sp. | reverse complement strand
ATTAAGAATTTACTATTTAAACATTTACTATTTACAATTTAAGACATCAATCATTATTTTGTCAAAACATATTCAACTAAAATTCTTATAAACAAAAATATATTGCTGACGAATAACTATTTTTCAAATGTAAATGAGAAACTACCTACTCTATTTCCATCAATAAAAAAGTCGGCACGATAGGTTCCTTTTGGCAGAATTTCGCCTACTTTCCAATAAAGAACATCATCAACCGCATCGCCCGTATATTCGATTTTCTTTGATGCTGAATAATTGATTTTCTTATTTTCATATTGAAATACATTATTCGGACTTTTTGTCAAAACATCATCATCTGGTCGTGTAATACGCAAATATACAGTCTTTTCTCCCGGTTGCGCTGTCACGTTTTTTGTGATAGAGAAATTAAACTGCAAGTTGGCTGTTTGTGAAAACCATGATGTTTTTTTGTTATTACTATTCAGTGGTGTCATGCTGAAATTTGTCACTTCCATTACCGAAGCTCGATTGACAACCTGATTCAGATTCTCTTTTTCTTTGGATAATTTCTGAACGGTTTCCGATGCTGCTTCAAATTTCCGATGCACTTCCACATTCTCGGTTTTCAATTCTTTGTTTAAAGAATTTAAAGAATCAATCTGATTTACATACTGTATCATTACTGTTCGAACGGTAGCTAATTCTTTCTTTAACTGAGCAATACGAATTGCATTGGTTGATTTAGTGATTCGCAATTCGTTCAACAATTGTTGCACTTTTGTTTTTTGATCCTGCAATAATTTTAATAAAGAGTCATTTCGAATATTCGATGTGTAACCATCAAACTCTGAATTCAAGTCTGAGAATTCCTTTTCGACTTGTTCTTTCTCAAAATTCATCATGGCAACAACGTCTGCCATTTCTTTTTCTTTTTCCTGACCTTTACGCACTAAATAAACAACTGCAATTGTCAAAGCGGCAATGACAACTACAGCCAAAATAATAATGATTAAGTTGCGTTTATTTCTTGTTCTCAATTTGATAAAATAATTGTAAGTTATTAAATATGTGTTTTTTATAAAAATGGAATTACTTTTTCAAGCTTAACTCCTCTCGACCCTTTAATCAATATATAATGTCCTGTGATTGGATGTGATTCCAAATAATTTATCAACTCCGATACTTCAATAAAATTTCGATATGAGTGTTGTGTGTTTTTAAAATCTTTACCAACTAACAAAACGTTTTTAAACTCATTTTGTTGCAACAAATCGATTATGTTTTGATGTTCCTGAGCACTTTGATTGCCCAATTCAAACATATCACCCAATATCAGTGTTTTTCTTTTTTGTTTTATCTGACCAAAATTCAAAATAGCTGCCTTCAAACTTGTTGGATTAGCATTGTAAGCATCAACTACCAACTTATTTTTCGATGTATAAGTTAGTTGAGAACGGTTATTTTGAGGATTATAGTTTTCAAGTCCTTTTTTAATCAGTTTTTCTTTTACGCCAAAAAAATCACCGATTGCAACTGCTGCCAGCACATTTTCAGCATTGTAAGCACCTATCAGTTTTGTGTTTACAACAAATGATATGCCAATATTCAATGTGAATTTCATTTTCAAAAACGGTGAACAACTTTTTATCTGACCAGATATATTGCACACCCAATTAGTTGGATCTAAGGTATATTCACGAAATCGTGCATCATTTTTAAAGCCAGCTTTTTTTGACATTTCTGTCAGATAATGATTGTCTTTATTAATAAAAATGTCATTACCATAAGCAAAAATATATTCGTAAAGTTCAGCTTTTGTTTTCATTACTCCTTCAAACGAACCAAAACCCTCAAGATGCGCATTACCTACATTTGTAATAATTCCATAGTTAGGACAAGCAATTTCGGCTAAGGTTTTTATTTCACCTGGATGATTTGCGCCCATTTCTATCACAGCCAATTGATGTTCCGGTTTTAATTTTAATAATGTCAAAGGTACACCGATGTGGTTGTTCAAATTTCCTTGTGTAAATAATACATTATATTTTTGGTTCAATACAGCAGCAATCAGTTCTTTTGTCGTGGTTTTCCCATTTGTACCGGTAATGCCAATAATTGTTGTTCCAAGTTGCTTACGATGATAGGTTGCCAGTTGTTGTAATGATTCTAATACATTGTCAACCAATATAAACCGATCATCAATTGCAAATTCGGCTTCGTCAACAACAGCAAAAGCACAACCTTTTTCGAGTGCAGAAAGGGCAAAGGCATTCGCATTAAAATTATCACCTTTAAGCGCGAAAAAAATTGATCCATCAGGACAATTGCGACTGTCGGTGCAAATAATTGGATGTTGTAAAAAAATAGAATAAAGTTGCATTGTTTAATAACAATAGTTCGTTATAAAATATGTTTTTTTGAACGCAAAGATGCAAA
>JBMOHG010000557.1:0-2426 GCA_049317965.1 Paludibacter sp. | reverse complement strand
TGTATTTTACACAAATACCTTTTCGTGGCACGGTTGTATTCATCACAAAATCGCCGTAGCCCATCAAGCCAGGTTCATCGCTGAGCCCAAAACTTTGACCAAAAGCAGACTCCAATGTTGCCAATCCCGAAAACATCACCAAACTGCTCCAAGCCATATAATGTGGGCCTTCGGGAGTTACGCCATCGGGTTTGTACCATGTCAGATTTAAAGTGTTGATTGCCAAATTAAAAACCTTTTTGGATAATTCAGGTTCTTCATCGGCAACCGCCACCGCTCCAACAATTGCACCAGCATTGAGCACATGGTTGAAATTGTGGAAGTTGGTTTTATTGGGGTCTTGCAAATAAGCTTCCATTACTTTTTTCAATAATTGTTGCAATTTCTCACGTTGAGTTGCGCTCATGGCATCGTACAACCAATCGTACACCCACCCAAGCCGCATAAGCATAGGTCCATAATGGTGTCCGCCCGCTTTTATAGATTTATCCCAATCGTAAGTCAATGTTGTAGAGATTGCTTCATCCATTTTCTGCTTATCGCCAGTCAAAACAAAAGCAAGCGCCAACGCATCCATTGTTTTTTCGTCATTCAATTCCTTCAACCAGCCTTGCATAACAGCATTGGTTTTCAGGTTTTGCTTGATGGATGCAAAATCATTGACCAAAACGCGGGGATGCGTTTTTTTCATTGTGCTCATGTCCACAGGATTAATGTGGTTAGAGAATGATTGTGCTGCTATTTCGTTGAAGGACAGACACAAAAATGTCATTAGAACAAGTGAGGTGATGATGCGTTTTTTCATTTCGTTAAATGGTGGCGTTTTTCGATTATTCTTTGATATACAAATAATTTACAAGTTTCTCAGGAATTGTAAGTGCTAACTTTTTTCTGTCAACGGGTTTATTCCAGTTTTCCAGAAAAACAGCCAGCGATTTATCCTCTGTAAAAATATTATTTTTTGAACTTATCAAACTATCGGCATTTTGAATGGCACTTTGTGTTCTAAAGTAATTTTTGTGGTTCAATGGTATCGAATTATTTCCAATCGTATTGTCTGTGAACGAGTTAGTGTTTACATAAATCCTTTCATCTGTCATAAAATTCTTCAATTCGGGATAATGCGAAACATAAAGTGCTGGAATTGAGCCTTCATTACCATATTGTTCTTTCCATACTTTTGCAAAAAAATCGGTATATCTTTTTTTACCCCAAGTGGAGAAATGAAAACTCACCTCAAAGGTTTCACTACAATCTAAAAATAGGTTATTTTTCACGGTTACATTGGAGCAGGTGTTTCCCAAAACTGCAGCTACCCTTGCACCTTTGTTGCCAATTTTGTAGAATAGATTGTCTTCAATACGCCAGCCCGCACTAGCTTCATCGGCATAAATGGCATAAACACCTTCACCAATCAAACCTATATCGTGAAAATAATTTCCACGGATGATCTGTCCTCTCATCAATTGGTTTTTGCCAAGAAAACCGTAAATTGCTCCAAAATCCTTGAACTCAAGCAACACATTTGAAATCTCGTTTTTCACTATCAGCTGGTCGTTTCCCGAAATGGTGATTGCACCGTGTGGGGCATCGTGTATTTTGTTACCAATTACGTTATTTCCCACGCCAGATAATTTTATTGCAGGTGTATAAACCCTGTCATAGAAGGCCCAGTCGTATATTTCACAATCCACCACCGAATTATTTCCTTTTTCCAACGTATCATAATTTCCGCCATCCAGTACAATGGCCGAGCTGCCAATGGTATGAATTAGACAGTTTTCGACGCTGTTATTCTTCCCATCTATAGTCAGGGCAGAATTTCCAAAGTTTCTGAATTCGCAGTTTATAAACGAGACTTTATTGCAATTATGAAGCGATACAGCCTTCAATCTGCCCAGTTCAAAACATATATTTTCCACCTTAAAATTCTCAATACTTTCGAGGTTCAATAACTCTTGCGAAGTATAGGTAAGCGCAATATTGGCTGTTTTTACATTAAAATCGGCCGGCGGATAGAAATACAGTTTACCGCTTTGTCTATCAATAAAATACTCGCCCGGCACATCAATTTCTTCGAGCAAATTGGTGGCAAAGAAAAAGGAATGAACACTTGTCATATCATATTTTTCATCGTAGGTCAGCGAAATGGTTTTGCTCACAGTGTCAATTGCATTCACCTTATTGAGCGACCATGACCAATCCCTTGAAAATATGCCATCTACCCACAAGTCTTTGGCTTCCAGCCATTTTTCAACCCGCTTGTCACTGTATTGAAAACTACCGCCTTGTCCTGCCGATACTATTTTTTTGCTTTCATCAATAGGTAATTCCACTTTTTTGAATCCAGGATTCGTTATCTTTTTTATTTGAATAACGGTTGTTCTGTTTTTCAATAATTGTGGGTCACCCCCATTTGGGTAACG
>JBMOHG010000556.1:0-2427 GCA_049317965.1 Paludibacter sp. | reverse complement strand
CCACCATTTTCGGCAGCTGAAGGATCTTCAGAAACTTCTTTGGCCACTTTACTAAAATCTTCATTTTTTTGTAAGCGTTTAAGTATGCTTTGAATGCTGGTCCATGCTTTGAGCGTATCAGCCGGAGTTGCATTTTGTTGAATACGAATAAGTACGTGACTTACATCAACATCTTCTTTCAAACGATTATAAGCTTCTAATAAAACAGATTCATCAACCTTGGAATCAGTTAAATATGGTTTTGTGAGTTGCGAACGATAGCCTGCCAATTCGGTAATAAACGATTTTGTTGTGTCAATTCCCTGTGTTTTGGCTTCTTCAACTTTCAATTTGAAATTTACAAACAAATCCACGTATTCTTCGAGGGTTTTTTTATCCAACGAATTGTTAGTGTTGTTTTTGTTATAAATATATTCAAATTCCGACTTAAGCACAGGCTTATTGTTAATTGTCATTAGCACTGGGTCGGACGCTTGTGCCAAAAGGCTTGCTGATAAAGCAATAAAGGCAAATAATGTAATAACTGATGGTTTCATAAAAATATTAAATGATAAAAAGATTTCTATTGAATATAAAGAAAATTGAATAATCTAATGTTAAACGTAGTTTTTGAATGATTGTTGTAAATTGATACTGATTTTATTATATTTAGTCTTTTGTTATTGATTTTCAATTCAAAACGTGAAACACGAAACTCTTTATTCAGCTCTGCTATAATTTGGTGCTTCACTTGTAATCGACACATCGTGAGGATGACTTTCGGCCACACCTGCATTGGTTATTCGGGTAAATTTAGCGGTATGTAACTCTTTGATAGTGTGCGCTCCACAATATCCCATACCAGCACGAAGTCCGCCTATCATTTGATAAACCACTTCGAATAAAGTTCCTTTAAATGGTACACGGGCTGCAATTCCTTCGGGTACTAATTTTTTCATATCCGCTTCACCATCCTGAAAATAACGGTCTTTTGAACCTTTTTCCATGGCTTCGAGCGAACCCATACCACGATATGATTTGAATTTACGTCCGTTGAAAATAATTGTTTCTCCCGGCGATTCCTCGACACCCGCAAAAAGTGAACCAGCCATTATGGTGTTTGCACCAGCTGCTAATGCTTTTACTATGTCGCCCGAATATCTGATTCCACCATCTGCAATAACAGGAACTCCTGAACCTTCTAATGCTTTTGCAACTTCATAAATAGCAGATAGTTGTGGCATTCCAACGCCTGCAATTACACGTGTAGTACAAATTGATCCCGGTCCAATTCCTACTTTTACAGCGTCAGCTCCGGCCGCTGCTAAATCAAGCGCAGCTTCGCCAGTTGCAATATTACCAACAACCATATCAATTTCAGGATATCGTTTTTTGGCTAATTTTAATGTTTCGATAACACCTTCTGAATGTCCATGAGCGGTATCTATTACAATAGCATCGACACCAACAGCAACCAAAGCATCAATTCTATCGAAAACATCAGCCGTAACACCAACTCCGGCAGCTACACGCAGGCGTCCCTGAGCGTCTTTACAAGCCATTGGTTTATCTTTGGCTTTCGTTATATCTTTGTAAGTGAGCAAACCGACGAGTTTGTTGTCTTTATCAACAACCGGAAGTTTTTCAATTTTGTATTGTTGTAAAATATCCGCAGCAGCCTCCAAATCGGTTGAGCGTGAAGTAGTAATGAGATTTTCTTTGGTCATTACATCGTCAATTTGTTTGGTCATGTCGCGCTGAAAACGCAAATCGCGATTGGTAACAATCCCCACCAAATAACCACCTTCATCAACTACGGGAATTCCTCCAATTTTATATTCGGCCATCAAAGCCAGTGCATTACCTACTGTAGCGCCTTTTCGAATGGTAACCGGATTAGAAATCATACCATTTTCGGCACGTTTCACAATTTCGACTTGTTTTGCCTGATCGGCAATTGGCATATTCTTGTGTATCACCCCAATACCACCTTCGCGTGCAATAGAAATTGCCATTTTAGCCTCTGTAACCGTATCCATTGCAGCCGAAACAATTGGAATTTTTAGCTCAATACGGCGTGAAAAACGGGTGGTAAGGTCTACATTACGTGGTAATACATCCGAATAGGCAGGTACGAGTAATACATCGTCAAACGTTAAACCCTCAATTTGAACTCTTTCAGCAATAAATGACATAGTTTGTTTGTTGTTTTTAGTGGATTATTTACTTAAAATCGGTAATAAATAATTTTATCCGATGTGGTATATATGCTATGAAAATATTGCCTGCAAATTTACATATTATTTATGAGTATGGAAACAAGCAGAACGCAAAAAAACTTTAATTGGGTACAATTGCTGTTATTTTTTGATTATTAGTACATTAAATAAAAATATTGAGGTTTCTTACAATCAAAACCCGCATTTTTCAATGTTTATTAAGTATTCT
>JBMOHG010000555.1:0-2431 GCA_049317965.1 Paludibacter sp. | reverse complement strand
CAAAGATCTGAATCAATCCTTCTTGAAAAAATACGGCGGATTTGGGATGCTTACGTTTCTGGAATATCAGTTGAAAACAAATTTTACTTATTTACAGAGTTGGAATTCTCTAATATCTAAAAAAAAGAATGTCTGATTTTTAAATTATCAAACATTCTTTTCCACCTTAAAAAAAACAAACTAATTTCTGGTATAGTCAACTGATATTATTATCCAATTTATTCTGCTGAGATTATACGCAATGAATTATATACTTTTACTTCCCATTCATTTTTGTAAAATTCATACCATTTTCTTCCTTTTACTGTATAAAAATCTATTCCTAAATCAGTTAAAGCTTGCTCTACATAGATTTCCGAAAAAACTGTTTCAATTTTTGAATCATAAGGAATAAATTTTTTATGATTCTCTTTCATCTTTTTATAGAGCTTCTTGAATTGCTTTTCAAGTCCTAGTTTTCGACATTTTGTAACTGTAATCATATTGTTATAATTAAATATATCAAATTAGTATCCTTATTAATCCTTATATGACTAACCCATATTACTCTTGAACGGGTCATTATTGAAGTACTCGGGTGCCCATGATATACTTTCTCCGGGACCATCAGGTGGTGCTGATTGCAATACCAAAGATATTTCGTTATCTAACTTAATTAGCTCTATTGTAGGATTTAAGTACATCCGTTTTTCTGATGTTTTATCTTTTGCTTTCATAATTATATTTATTATTTAATGAGTGACTATTTACAATCTTATTTGGTTATGGGTGCAGGAATCAATATAGCGCCCCGATTTAAAAATAGTATATAGTGTTATTTGTAGATTACTCTTGTTGTAAACTCTTTTCCATTTTCAGACACCCGTACCACATATACGCCGTTTGCTAGTTTGAAGTTTGAAGTTGTTCGGTTTGAAGTTGTAACACCATCAATTACTTTTTGACCTATTGCATTGTAAATGCTGTACTTTGCTTTTTCTGGAGCAATTATCGTAATCTGATTGGCTGCATTTACAAAAACATGAGTGTTGCATTTTTCAATTTCTTTAACTCCAGTAGTTGCTTCCGGCGCACGGAAAAGAAGGCTGAACCGACTTTCGTTATTAGTAGTAGATGCTGTGGTATTGAAGGTATATTCTGTTGCTGGAAGAAGTTCGATTTGCGCATTTTGTTCTTTATCCAACAAATATACTTTGGTTCCACTTGCAAAGTTGCTGAGTTCGGATACTTTAAGCTTTAATCCTGTGGCAGCTGCTTTTAATGTAAAGCCAAGTGGCAATTCCATATTATTGGCAACTTCATTTAGTCCATTGATAACTAGTCGTTCGCTACCAGATGTACTATACAAATCGGGCAAAGTGGTGCTATTATTCATCATTTTTGGTGAATCGTAATTATCGAAACTATTTGCAGCATCGGCATCGAAATATATCAACGCTTCGTCGGATTGAGTACCATTTTCTAATTGCAAACGCATAAGTTGTCGTCCATCTGCTTTTGGTGCTTTGAATTTATTGTTATCGCCCACACCGTGAACACGCATATTATTTTTAAATGTAAGGTTTACATTATGAGTTGAAACTGTTGCATTTGCATCTACACGAATCCAAAATGCTTGCATTGGAGGAATATATTCGTTTAGGACACTATTCACTGTTGAGCCACCAACAACCAAATGGCTTGAACCATTGTAGGTTGTAAATACATACGCATCGGAGCTATTTTTGGTACGATACCAAAAACTTGTGCTAATACTATCGTTAGTAGCATCGGTAATAAAACCATCTGTGCCATTCCATTTGAGGTACGATGGATACGGATTACCTACCAAATTAAATCCGCGGCTTGTACCCGATTCGGTACGGCTAACTGTAATAGCTACATCTCCCGAGTTAGTAGTACCTGTTACATTTACAGTTCCTGTTGTACCTGTAGGTTCTGGTGTGCTTGTAGCAACTTGAACATAGCCTTTACCCCTTACCAAAGTACCCGTAGTTACAGGAACCCATGCTTTGGCTGCTTCGTCCCATCCTTGAACACTTGTGCCACGACTTAACCATGTATAAGATGCTGTCGAAACAGGTGAACTCAAATACCAGTTGCGACCTAGAGTTACATGTTGTTGAACAGTAGCAGTTATAGTAGGAGTTTCATAACTATCTATCAATGTTGCTGTACCGTTAGCATCGCTTTCGAGTGTGATGCCGTTGGTTGAAGTTAGCGTACCTGAGCTCAGAGTAAGTTTAGCTTTAGGTGCTAATACAACTGAATTGACGTTAGTAACGCCATCGATAGTTAAAGTATTACCTGCCGCTACAGATAAATTGCTCAAAGCCGAAAGTGTAAGCGACGAAACATTGGTGTCTGTACTAATGCTGCCTGTTGAAAGAATGCTAAATGCTGTTGCTACCGAACTGGCTGAAGCATAATT
>JBMOHG010000554.1:0-2438 GCA_049317965.1 Paludibacter sp. | reverse complement strand
GAAAGTATTGCCATATCAATTTCGGCTAATCGCAATTTCTCAATGATAGTACTGGTATGCATTTCACTCACTTTCAACGAAATAGTAGGATAACTACTTTTGAAAGCGGAAATAAATTGAGGTAATAAATAGGGGGCTATTGTAGGTATAATTGCCAGATTTAAGCTGCCCGAAAGCTTTTCTTTTTGCGCCTGCACAGTTTCTTTCAATTGATTTGACTGAATAACAATCTCTTGTGCCTGTCGAATTATTTGAAGTCCAATTTCAGTCGGTTCAATAGGATTCCTAGAACGATCGAAAATTTTACAATCCAGTTCATCTTCCAGTTTTTGAATCATTGCACTAAGTGTAGGCTGTGTTACACCACATAATTCAGCTGCACGCACAAAATGGCGAGTTTTTTCTAATGCCAAAACATATTCCAATTGCTGTAAAGTCATAGCTAATTATTTAATAATGAATGATTAATGACTGATATTTACTTAGTTTTATTATTTACAAAGATAATGAATAAGTTATTAAATTGAGGTAATGTACGATAAATAATTTCATTAAGTTGTAAATTTATATTTTCAAATCCGAAATTGTACTATAAATAAACCTCAAAACAAGATTATAATCAAGCATTTATATATCTTTGACAATTAAAATTCGACTTCGATGAAAAAGATAATTTTGCTATTTATTTGTTTGTTTAGTTTGTGTTTTTCAGAAGCACAATTACTATGGAAAGTTACCGGAAATGGATTGAAACATCCCTCCTACCTATTTGGAACTCATCATTTAATTCCAATTTCGTTTTTTGATAGTGTGCCGGGCTTATACAATGCATTTAACAATACTAAAATGGTTATTGGAGAAATGGTATTGAGCAACATTGACGCCACTGCCAAAATTCAACAAGCAGCTATTATGCCTAATCATATAAAAATAAATGACTTGCTGAATGATGAGGAGTATAAAATGGTTGATACTGAACTAAAATCTGTTTTAAAAATGGGATTGAAAGAACTTTCTATAATGAACCCAACATTGATATTGACATTATATGAAATGGAAATTTTCAAGAAACTAACCGGTTTTTCGGACGATGTGCAAGCTGATTCTTATTTTCAGTTGGTGGCAACCGAAAAGGGTAATAAAGTGATTGGTTTAGAAACGGTTAACCAGCAAATAGATTTTTTGTTTGGAAATGGAAGTTTAGAACGACAAGCTGATATTCTTGTTGAAACAATTCAACACAAAGATAGTGCAGTAACCGAAATGATTACGTTGAACAAACTTTACAGGGCTGGAAAAATTGAAGAACTGATTGAGATGTCAAAAGCAAAAGTAAGCATTGCCAAAATGACAGATGAAGAATATGCCAAATTGGTTGATAATCGGAATGCAGACTGGATTACTAAATTACCATCCTATTTTAAAGAAACTTCATGCTTTGTAGCTGTGGGTGCAATGCATTTAGGAGGTATAAATGGTTTAGTAAAACAATTGCAAAAAATGGGATATAAAGTAACAACTATTTGAGAACTTTGTCTTCAAAAAGCAATTTTGTGGCTTTTATTGAAACCCAAATCAATCCGAAATAGTATATTAAATTCAATAAAATCCAGTGAATATAAAATGTCCCCAAATTATCAGGCATAAATAAACCATTTTCAAAATTACCATTAATTGGAAAATACAGGTACAAAACGTCAATCAGGTATTGACCATTGTTACTGAGGTATTGTAATCCGAGATTATTGAATGTAGACTGAAAATGAATTCCATGATGGATCTTCAAATTCAAAATGAATATGATATGGAAAATAACAAATTGGAAAACAACAAAGCTATAATTTGATAACTTCCTATTTTTCAAGAATATATATGCAAGTGTAAAACAAGCACCAAACAATGCAGATTGAATTGCAAGTGGTTTCACGAACTCATTTGCAATACTATCCAAATAAGTAAATTCTGCTTCATTTAGCAATTTACTAAACCACAATCCAAACATATTGGCAGTGATGTTTATAAAAGTAAATGTAGCGAAAACTTGAATCAAATAATTAATTTCCGATTTTATTAATTTCATCCCGAAAAAGTTTTTTAGTCTTAAATATCAAATTCTAATAATGGTTGCAAAATTACACAAGCTTTTTCAATTGTCAATATTTTTAAGACTATTTATAAAGATTCATATCCGATAACGCTTCACCAACTACAAAATTACTTCCACCAATAAAGATAAAATCATCTATTTCAGCATCAGTAATTGCAGTTTCAACAGCTTGTTTCACAGTGGAATAAAACATTCCATTTAAACCATATCTTATCCCAACTTTCATCAAATCCTCAGCAGCCAAAGCACGCAAAATATTTGCTTGAGTAAAATAATAAATTGCATTTTTTGGCAATAAATTTATTACAGAAGAAATATCTTTATCATTTAC
>JBMOHG010000553.1:0-2442 GCA_049317965.1 Paludibacter sp. | reverse complement strand
GATGATCTTATTTGGGTTTCCTGATGTTCTTTATAATTATCGAAAAACATAGTATATAATTTTCACTAACAAATATACGAATAATTTTTCAATCAACAGTAAATCTGTATTTTTTATTTCAATGTGTTACTCAGTGATTTTTTTTAATCCGTTCTATGCAAAGTTTATAAACAATTACATTTTTATATCTTTTGTACCAATCAATTGTCAATGTCATTGTTTCACAAATATAAATCTTTTAACTACTAAATACACGAACCAACGGTCAGCGAAGCTAATTAAGATTTTTTTGTTTCACAGTGTTCCTCGGTGTAAACACGGTGTTACACAGTGTACCTTCTAATATGTTCCAAACACAGTTGATATACCTCCTGATTCTTATATCTTTTATACCAATCAATAGTCAATGCGACTGTTTCATCAATGTTCATCTTCGGTTGCCAACCCAATTCATAACGTGCTTTAGCAATATCCAACATCAAAAGTTTTGCTTCGTGCAAAGCATTGGGTTCAGACATATCGTTCAATGAGCCAAAAGCATAATTTTCAACTACTCTTGTAGCCACTTCCCAAACATTAGCAATGGATTCCGGGTTAGGTCCAAAGTTCCAGGCTTCGCAATATTTAGTGGGTTCGTCCCACATTTTCTGAGCCAACAGCATATAGCCACTTAATGGCTCTAATACATGTTGCCATGGGCGTATGGCTTTGGGGCTGCGAATATCAATGGTTTTACCAGCCTCCAATGCTTTGATACAATCAGGAATTATGCGGTCTAATGCCCAATCACCTCCACCTATCACATTTCCCGCACGTACACTTGCAATGGAATTACCCATCGTTTAGAACTCATTACTCATCGTTTAGAACTTGTCTTGTCTTAACCTGTCGTTTAGAAGTTTGCCAACTTAATATAGCCGGATATCCGGTTAGCAGAATCAATCAGACTATTCATAGTGGCAGTATACCTTGCAGTTATTATACTTTTTGCCAGCGTTTCCGACTGAGGTTCCAATAAATCAGATATTGCAGTGATTTTTGTTTCAAAAGAAGTCACATAACTAGTTGTAAACATGGGCGAAAAGGCAGTAAAATCAGCCAAATCACGTTTCAAACTAAATGCAACAAACTTTGCAACAACAGGTAATTCTTCATCTTTGCAGTTGAAGCTTCGATTGTTTGTTAAGTTCATAAGATTTAATTTTAAAATTAATAGATAAATATCAAAGTAAGGACAGAAAGATTCATTTAAAAGGTTTTACCAGTACCGGCTGTTTTCATAATCTCCCCCTCGTTAATAACGAGGGAGGTTATGGTTATTTATTTACAACAAAGTTTTTTATATTCATCTTTATCTTAAAATCTTTTAGCGTTACAAACGCTCAACTATTAACCCCTCATTGCAAACGAGGGGGAGATTCAGCACTTTATCATTATTTTGTTTTGACATAGATTGCAAATCTGCGTCAGAATGTAGAATTATTATTTATTGCGTTGTGGTTTTAACCAAATGCATATAGGTTAAACTAAGGTGTTGTATGATTAGATGTGATTTTATTTACGAGTATACTACCATTCAAGTCAATATCATAGATAATATACCAAGTAGTTTTAGGATTTACCCTGAACTTATAAACTTTATTTCCGAATTGTTTATGAAAGTCATACTCAGTACTGAAATGGTAAGGAATACTATCTAACAAATAACAAACATCAATAATATTGTTAATATAGTCAATTACAAAACCTTCACTAAGTTCAAACTTATTCCATTTAAGTAAACCTTGTCGAATATCAATTAAGTCAACTCTAGTTTGATTACTTAGATATACCATTCTCCCGACAGAATTTAAGCGTATCCTCCATAGCCACTTTTCTAAACTCTTCAATTGTCATATAGCCTTCAGGTACACAATCCACATGTTTTTGATTTTCTATAAAAATGCCACTATTAGTCTTTTTAGATTGTGGCTTTAAAGTTTTTAATAGATGTTTGCCATATATAGTAGCATCATCGATTTTTATGGTGTGTATCATAATAAATTGTTTTTTTTATTTGTGCAAATATACAAACTTATTCTCAAATTGAAACTGCGAATTGATTGTTCAAGGTTTTTTTACCTAAGCTCTGTTCGTGGTAGCGTCTTATTCTCCCCCTCGTTTGTAACGGGCGAGGTTATGGTTATTTGTTTACAACAAAGTTTTACACATTCATCTTAATCATAAAATCTTTTAGCGTTACAGTCGCTCAACTATCTCCCTCTCGTTGCAAACGAGGGGGAGAATGCATTTTACGTGTATCCCGAAAGTTCAACTTATATATTATTTCGCTGTTAAGCAGTTTAATCACTAAATTAGCAGTTTCTTTATCTCTTCAATAAATTCAACCATTTCAACCAACATGATTTCAACTTCTTGCTGAGTGAAACAGATAAATGCATC
>JBMOHG010000552.1:0-2446 GCA_049317965.1 Paludibacter sp. | reverse complement strand
GCTTCGTACATATCCACATCGCCTTCCAAATGGTTGTCTTCATAGAAGTCGCCATCCGCATTTCTATGTGTACTGCGGAAATGTACATAATACAATCTTTCGCCAAATTCGCGAAGCATTGAGGTTAAATCATTAATTGAAGAAACCCCAAAAGAACCGGTACATAAACAAATTCCATTAGCTAAACTAGGTACGGCAGCAAAAAGTTTACGTACGTCATCTGCTGTGCTCAAAATTCGTGGTAATCCAAGAATAGAACGTGGAGGATCATCCGGGTGAATTGCCATTTGTACACCAACCTCATCGGCCACATGCGTAATTTCATTAATAAAATAGAATAAATTATTACGCAAATGATCTTCAGAAATATCGGCATAAGTGTCCAAAGCAGCTTGAAATTGTTCGATAGTAAAACTTTCTTCAGCTCCTGGCAATCCTGCAATCATATTGCGGGTAAGTGTTTCAATTTCAGCTTCACTCATACTATCGAAACGTGCTTTTGCCTTTACAATTTGATCTACAGAATAGTCATTTTCGGCATTTGGACGTTTTAAAATATACAAGTCGAATGCTACGAATGCAGCCATTTCAAATCGCAATGCTTTCGAACGATCAGGCATTTCGTAAGCCAAATCAGTACGTGTCCAGTCCAGAATCGGCATGAAGTTATATGTCACAATACGAATATCACATTCAGCCAAATTACGAATAGTTTGTTTGTAATTTTCGATGTACTGTTTATAATTTCCACTCCGCTTTTTAATATCTTCGTGTACAGGAACACTTTCTACTATTGACCATATTAAACCTGCTTCCGCAATAATTCTTTTGCGGTATTTAATGGCCTCAATTGGCCAAATTTCACCATTTGGAATTTGGTGTAAAGCCGTTACAATATCTGTTGCACCAGCTTGACGAATGTCCCATAACGATACAGGGTCATTCGGACCATACCATCTCCATGATTGTTTACATAAATACATAATCTTTATTTACAATTTTTAAAAAGACATTAGAACCAAGAGCCAAGAATCAAGATTATTAGTCCTGATTCTTCTATCTTTATCTTGGTTCTTGAATCTTTGTTCTTGAATCTATTTCCTTAAATCTTTCTTTGTTCTTGAATCTTGGTTCTTGGCTCTAATTTAAATACAGAATGCATCAAAACCACCATCAATTACTGTGAGTGTTCCTGTTACGAATTTTGAAGCATCGCTTGATAACCAATGTAATGTGCCGAATAATTCATCTGCTTCTCCTAAACGACCAAATGGAGTATGAGCAACGATTGATTTTCCTCTTGGAGTTGGAGTTCCGTCAGGATTTGTCATCAATGCACGGTTTTGTTCTGTTAAGAAAAATCCCGGTGCCATTGCATTTACCCTGATTTTTTCGCTGAATTTGCTTGCCATTTCAGTAGCAAGGAATTTTGTAAAGTTTGTTACAGCTGCTTTTGAGGCTCCATAACCAACAACACGAGTCAATGGACGAATTGCAGATTCTGATGAAATATTAATAATACTTCCTTCTTTCTGATCAACCATAATTTTACCAAATACCATACATGGCAATACTGTTCCGAACAAGTTCAAATCAACTACTTTTTCGAAAGCATCAATTTGAAGGTCAAAAATTGTTTGATCAGGACCAATAGTTGCTCCAGCCATATTGCCACCGGCAGCATTTACTAAAATATCAATTCTACCAAAAGTAGAAACAATGTCTTTTGCATTTTGCTCCAACGATTCTTTGTCGAGTACATTGGTATTCAAATATAATGCTTCGCCACCATTCGCTTTTATTTCTTCAGCAAGCGACACACCAGTGTCGGCTCTATCCAAAATAACGACTTTACAGCCTTGTTCGGCCATATATTCTGCCATTCCTCTTCCAAGAATTCCGGCACCACCAGTGATCACAATCACTTTACCTTTTACATCGAATAAGTTCTTCATTTTATTTTTAAATTAAACCCCTAACCACTAAAAGGGGATAAGAGATGATATTATTATTTGTTTTAAACGTTTTTATAATATAAAATTATTAACCGAAAGTAACATAGTTCCCCTTTAGGGGCTAGGGGTTCTTTCTTAATTCCCCTTTAGGGGTTTGGGGCCTAAAGATTAAACAACCGTTTCAAATGACGATCATAAATGTTTTCTTCCACACATTGTCCAACTACATCAGCATGTTTTTCAATCATCTTGATATAGTTATCGCCCATTTCGTAAGCAACTTTGTATGCTACGTGTATTAATTGACGAAAGTTTGGGTTATAATCCGGATGACCAGGGATATGACGCAATGTATTGGCATATTTTTCACTCGACCACGAATTAACTTCTTCGATAGTAGGTAGTTTTGTTGTGTCGATATCAATAACATCAGCATAAGGACCACATAATTCTTCACTACGATTTAATGAGTCTGCATAAATAAATTTAGC
>JBMOHG010000551.1:0-2446 GCA_049317965.1 Paludibacter sp. | reverse complement strand
GCTTGTTGCCTTTTGTTTTTGTGGTATATTGCAAAACTATTAAAAATAATTGAATAAATCAACCATTTTTTAAGCGATTTAAATACCTTCACCATTTAATGTAATTACTTTTTCTGGCAGTCCACCTCCCGAAATAGTAAGTGTGGCAGTGTGCGATCCAATACTATTTGGTGAGTAGCTAATGTTGATATTTACTCCAGTGCTTGCATTTGCAGCATCTTTGGTTATTGAACTTGCCGAAACGGAAAATAAAGTTGAATTCGTTCCGGTTATAATTAATGACAAACTTCCAACAATGTCAGTTGTTTTGATATTAATTATTTTTGTACTGCTTACGTTAGATTTTGTTGCTGGAAATTTGATTAAATTTTCAATTTTGCCAATATTTGTTACAGGTGCATTTGGATCAACGGGTACCGTAGATGTTCCACTTAAACTTAAATTCACAGTGGTTGCGCCTGTGCTGGCAAGAGTTAACTGATCAGTTTGTGTACCTGCACTTGCTGGATTATATCTAACTTGAATCGTTGCGCTTGCAGTTCCAGAACTTGGAATTAATGTTACAGTTTTTCCCCATGTGCTTCCAGTAGACAATTTAATATCAAAATTTGTTTGATTAGTCAAAGACACATCCAAATTACCTGTAAGTGCTGCTCCATTCACAACAACACTTTGAACCGCGGAAGGAGTTCCGAAAATAGTTGAAAATGCAGTAAAACTACCAGTAGCTGAAACAGTAGGTGAAACTACTCCGCCCATTAATTTAAAGCTAACATTATCAGCTGTTTTTGTAATGGAGGTAATTGCACGATTGATGTTTGTTCCACTCCATGTAGTTGGAGTAAATGATCCGGTTGTAAATGTTGTTCCTGGTGTTGTTGTTTGTCCACTTAACGGCTGTAGATAGCATCGCATATGGCTTGAGGGTGTCTGTGTACTACTATTTGCATTATTTGGCCCATTAGAATCCCAAGCAGATTGAAGATAGTCTATATGCCAGATACACAATCCATCTGATGGTATATTTGAATTTGTACCTATACTACTAGCTGTTTGTCCTAAATAAGTATCCCATCCCGTATGTTTACGATATTCAACAAGGAAAAATTCTGCAGGGTTAGGAGATGTCGCAATCATATTATGTGTCGTTGCAGAAAATAAATAAGCTTGACCATCGGTATTGGCTGGTTGAGTTGTTCCTTGATAAAGTGGTTGAAGTGTAATATCAGCCCCAGAACTTATTTGCTGAGGTTTAAGATAACCTAAATAAAATCTGTCCCATGCTGAATAAGTTGGTGGTGTGTTTCCGCCATTCAAATAAGGTCCATAGTCCATTACTTCCCATGTTTCTAATGTAGTATTAGAAGTAACCCCTGATGTATCATAATAATCAGGCAATCCCAATACATGTCCAAATTCGTGACAGAATGTACCAATACCGCACATATTCGTACCGGTAGCTCCTTTTAGTTCCGAAGTACATGAATAATCTTCTATTTTTTTACCATCAAAAGTAATTCCTGTGGTGATACTTGCCGAAGAAATATTCCAGCGGTGTGGCCAGATGGTATTAGCATCTGCACCTTCAGCCTCATTATAACCTGCGTAATATACAAATACATTGTCTATATTTCCATCACCATCTGTATCGAATGGTGTAAAATCAAGTCCTGCGGTATTTGCTGCTGTACATGCATCTACAATCATTTGTGCGGGATTCGTATCTTGCTTATAAACATCATTTTTTCCATAATAATCTAAAGTTTTAGGTAAAGTAACAGGTCCAACAACAATAAAATCAGGAGAAAATTTACCATAAGAACTGGCCATAAAGTAATCTTTTGCTGAACCTGTACCACCGTTTGCGCTATAACCGCTTTGTGTTACTAAATTTTGAAACGAAGTTTGTGGGGATGAAACGTTAAATGCTTTATCACTAAAATTGGCCAAGATTACCAACGCTTTTGGTGATCCGTTCAGCGGATAAGCTTTTCGGGGTTGAGTTGAAGCACTCATCCTTCTGGATTTAAGCCGATTATTAATCAATACTTTTGATTCAGATTTAGGTGCAGTTTTTAGGAATTGAATTTCTTTGGCGGTACGTTTGCTGATATTTTTTGCAATTATATCGCTTTCTACTGCTTCACCGTTACTATTTAAAGTTGCGTACGTTAATAAATTATTTGAATTTCTTTTCAATAAATAACCATCTTCAGTGGTTTGATAATGATAATTTTCGTCACCCTGCAATTTTATTGTCAATTGTGTACCGTCAGGCTGAGTGATATTTATTGGATTTGGGTATGCTTTGATAGCATGAAGTGGAAGAAATGCTAGTTTAAAAAAAACGGCACAAAGTGCCATTAGAAGAACCTTTTTATTCATAAAAGTTTTATTAATGTTATTTATTTTTTTAGAGCCGGCAAATATAGTAATTTTTTTTCAA
>JBMOHG010000550.1:0-2451 GCA_049317965.1 Paludibacter sp. | reverse complement strand
TTGAAAGCCGGCGATTTAGTTTTATTTGGTCAATTGATGAATGCTTCTCACGTTTCGTTGCGCGACGACTATGAAGTAACCGGGCCTGAATTAGATTGTATGGCTGCCGAAGCTTGGAAAATTGACGGCGTTATCGGTTCACGTATGACAGGTGGTGGTTTTGGTGGATGTACAGTTTCATTGGTAAAAGATGAAGCTATCGATACATTTATCAAAGAAGTTGGTGCTGCTTACGAAGCAAAAATCGGTATCAAACCTGAGTTTTATATCGCTGAAATCGGCGACGGAGCTTGCAAAATTGATTAATAGTTAATCTGTTGATTGGTTAACTGGTTAACTGGTCGTGGGACTCCCATGACTAATTAACTAATCAACCAATCAACTAATCAACCAAAAGATGAAGACAGTAAAAGAATTAGAAATTGAATTGAATGGTAAACCGGTATCGCTTTACACATTGTTCAATAAAAATGGTATGTCGGTGGATATTACCAACTATGGTGCGAAAATTATCCGCTTGATGGTGCCCGATAAAAACGGTAAATTTGATGATGTTGTTCTTGCTTTCGACACTTTGGAAGAGGTGATTGAAAAAGAAATTTACTACGGTGCTGTATGTGGTCGTTTTGCTAATCGTATCAAAGATGGCAAATTTAGTATTGATGGTGTAGAATACAATTTACCTATAAATAACGGAACCAACTCATTGCACGGTGGTATTCATGGTTACAACGAAAAAGTGTGGACAGTAAAATCGGTTGCTCAACAAGAATTGGTATTGGAACTTTTATCGCCTGACGGTGAAGAGGGCTATCCGGGCAACCTAAGTATTACCTGCACTTATATTTTGAGCGACGATAACGAAATTAAAATGCACTACGAGGCTACAACCGACAAAGCAACTGTTATCGGGTTGACAAATCACTCGTACTTCAATCTGAAAGGCGTTGGAAACGGAACAGTAAAAGATCATTTATTGCAAATAAATGCCGATTTCTACACTGTGTTAGATGAATCGTTTGCACTGACAGGCGAAATCAGACCTGTAGCAGATACTGCATTCGATTTCCGTCAACCAACATTAATAGGTGAAAGAATCGATGATGAAGCGTATGTTCCGGGTTGGGGAATTGACAACAACTGGTGCTTGCGAAAAGAACAAATGGGCGATTGCACACTGGCAGGTTATATTTACGAACCTGTTAGTGGTCGAAAAATGGAAGTACTCACCACACAACCGGGAGTTCAAATTTATACCGGCAACTGGATTGAAAACCAAATAGGAAAAGAAGGTAAAACTTACGATCGTCAAGATGCTGTTTGCCTCGAAACGCAAGGTTTTCCTAATTCACCCAATGTAGCACATTTCCCTAGTTCATTGCTTCGTCCCGGTCAAAAATACGACGAATGGTGCGTGTATAAATTTTCAGTAGAATAGTTCAATGGTTCGTTATAAAATGCTCTATAATTTTGTTTTCGAATGAATTAATAAAGTGTATTTAAAAAATTAAATTTCACTCAAACTAATAAATAAACGCAAAGCCGCAAAGCTTTAAATACTTAAAAATCAAAAAGAAAAGAAAGAACGCAAAGACAAAAAACTTTCAGTTTTTCTTTGCGACTTTGTGACTTTGCATCTTTGCGTTCAAAAAAACACTTTTTTATAACGAACTATTGATCGTTTATAATGAATTAAATTTGAAGTCAGACTTTAAAAACAACTCTAAAAGCAGAATTACTAAAAAGTGATTCTGCTTTTTTATGTCATTTTTATGTAAACTCAATTGGAATACCAACTTTTAAGATTAATTTTGCAGAACAATGAAACCAAAGAAATAAATCGAAATTTTTAATGTCGGCATACAATTTTATCAATGAATGGATTAAAAGCAGAAATCTCTGGAGTTCTGCTTTTTTTTCATCGATGGCAGACCGTTTAATAATTTCGTTAGCATTAATACTATTCTTATCATTTTATTCAACAATTGATGCTCAGAATACTACAAAAAACGTTCGATTATCAGGAAAGATTGTTGTTATAGAAAACAACGAAACCATTCCACTCGAATATGCTACTGTAAGACTTTTATCGTTGAAAGACAGCTCATTGATAACCGGAACTACAACCGATAATGCAGGAAAATTTGAGTTGAAAACAACCTTAGGAAGCGATTATATTCTGTTTGTAACAAGTGTGGGATATCAGAATTTGTATCAGGTGGTAAAGTTGAATGCAAATGAATAGCGTCAGCAGCTCAAAGATATAGTTTTGCTTGAAAACACCATTGCACTTCCCGAAGCAACAGTGGTGGCTCAACGGTCGGAAATGACAGTGAAAACTGATACTTTGGAATATAATGCCGCAGCATATCGATTGAAAAATAATGCTGTGGTAGAAGATTTGCTGAAAAGATTGCCTGGAATAACCATTACCGAGGATGGAAAAATTCT
>JBMOHG010000549.1:0-2452 GCA_049317965.1 Paludibacter sp. | reverse complement strand
ATAAAATGCACAATTCTATTAACAATAATTTTCCGGCATCTTCAGGTTCTAAAGCGCTTGATCATTTCAAACAATACGCAGGGTTTTATATTCCCTACATAATATTTGTTGTAATATTTATTGGGTTGATAATTAACAACCAAAAAGCAGATTTGCATCTTTGGCTCAATTCTTTCAATTCGCCATCCGCTGATGTTTTTTTTCATTATTATACCAATGTTGGCGGTTCAATTCCTTACTGGATTATTGGTGGTTTTCTTTTTTATCGTTATCGTTTGGCATTTTTCTTACTGATAACTCAACTGGCATCAGGATTATTTTCACAGTTTATGAAGCAAACCTGGAATGAACCCCGTCCAATAAAATACTTTGCCGACAATTATCCAAATATACAGTTACATCAGGTTTTGGGCGAACATCTGCATTCTTCACACAGCTTTCCTTCGGGACATACCATTACAGCTTTTGCATTTTTTCTGGCATTGGCATTTTTTACAAAAAAACCTTTGCTGCATTTCCTGTATTTTATTTTAGCATTGTTGGTTGGTTTGTCTCGGATTTATTTATCACAGCATTTTGCTTTGGATGTTCTCGTGGGTTCACTAATAGCGGTTGCAGTTACTGTTTCGTGGCAGTTTTATTACGAAAAACTCCCATTAAAATGGGCAGATGGTTCATTACGGGATGTTTTTTATAAGAAAAATAGGTGAAGGCTTTGTTATTCAAAATTAAAAATGTACTTTTGCACTCTGAAAATTGAAAATAAAGTTTTGAGTCATTCGAAACGATTTTTTCAATTATTAATTATTCATTATTAATTATTTACTATGTATTTAACAGCTGAAAAAAAGCAAGAAATCTTCGGTAAATACGGAAAGTCTAACACTGATACTGGCTCATCTGAAGGCCAAATAGCATTGTTTTCATACCGTATCAACCATTTGACTAATCACTTGAAGTCAAACAAAAAAGATTATAGTACAGAACGCGCTCTTGTAATTTTGGTAGGAAAACGTCGTCGTCTTCTCAATTATTTGAAAGACACCGAAATTAATCGTTACCGTGCAATTATTAAAGAGTTGGGTATCAGAAAGTAATTCTGGCTTTCAAAACTTTTAGAGGCGTTTCAAATTTAGTTTTGAGATGCCTCTTCTTTTTATTAGAAATTTAATTCCTCTTAATGGGGCTAGAGGTCATTTTACATGAAATATTACAGTACCAACAAAAAAGTTTCAGGCGTTAGTTTGCAAGATGCAGTAGTTAAGGGATTGGCCGAGGACAAAGGCTTGTTTATGCCCGAAAAAATAAAGGTTTTACCTCAATCGTTTTTCGATTCTATAGAAAATCTTTCCTTTCAGGAAATTGCTTATGCTGTGGCAGATGCATTTTTCGGCGAAGATGTTGAAGCTGAAGCGTTGAGAAAAATAGTTTACGAAACACTCAATTTTGATGTGCCTTTGGTTCACGTAAATGATAATATTTACAGTTTGGAATTGTACCATGGCCCAACCTTAGCATTTAAAGATGTTGGCGGACGGTTTATGTCCCGATTGCTGGGCTATTTTATTCAAAAACAAGGTGATGATACCAAGGTGAATGTATTGGTGGCTACTTCGGGTGATACAGGAAGTGCTGTAGCTAATGGATTTTTAGGAGTGAAAGGAATTCATGTTTATGTGTTGTATCCCAAAGGATTGGTTAGTCCCATACAAGAATGTCAGTTTACAACGTTGGGGCAGAATATTACTGCTCTGGAAGTAGATGGAACTTTTGACGATTGCCAGGCTTTGGTAAAATCGGCTTTTATGGACGATGAATTGAATGCCAAACTTAAACTGACTTCTGCAAATTCTATCAATGTAGCTCGTTTTTTACCTCAGTCATTCTACTATTTTTATGCTTATGCGCAATTGAAAAAATTGGGAAAAGCCAATGATGTAGTGATGTGCGTTCCAAGTGGAAACTTTGGAAATATTACTGCCGGACTTTTCGGAAAACGAATGGGATTGCCCGTAAAACGCTTTATTGCAGCTAATAACAGAAATGACATTTTCCTACAATATCTCAATACGGGCATTTATTCACCACGTCCATCAGTTTCAACAATTGCCAATGCTATGGATGTGGGTGATCCAAGCAATTTTGCTCGTGTACTGGATTTGTATGGTGGTTCACATGCAGCTATTTCTACCGAAATAAGTGGAGTATGTTATAACGACGAACAAATAGCACAAACTTTGAAATCTTGTTACGCTGAAACGGGTTACTTACTCGACCCACACGGAGCTTGTGGTTATGAGGCATTGAAAGAAGGCTTAGACGTTAACGAAACAGGTGTTTTTATGGAAACTGCACATCCGGCAAAATTTTTGGAAACAGTAGAAAGTATTATCGGAGAAAAAGTTGAGATTCCTCAAAAATTACAGGAATTTATGAAAGGCACAAAGCAAAG
>JBMOHG010000548.1:0-2462 GCA_049317965.1 Paludibacter sp. | reverse complement strand
AGATAAGAATGGAAGAAACTTATATTTTAATCGTCAGCTAATTGATTTAATGGGTTTTAAAAACTGGGAAAACACCTTAAATAGCGATTTATTGGAAAATAATGAAGCTATTAGAGTTTCAGACGACGATAAATTAGCTATGGAGTTAGGGATTTACAGTTTCGAAGAATCTATGAAAGATATTGAAGGCCACTATCGAACCTTTGAAACACATAAGTTTTTAATTCCACGTGAAGGAAAAGAACCATATCTTGGTGGTTTTTCGTTGGATATTACTGAACGCAAGAAAGCTGAAGAAGATTTAAAAGTAGCAAAGGAAAATGCTGAGATAAAAAGTGCTAATATAACAGCAATTTTAGGCAGTACATTAGATAGTATTTGGGCTTTCGACCGAGATTACAAAATAGTATATATTAATGAAGTATTTCGTAATGAATTTTTAAAATCTTTTGGTATACGGTTAGATTTGGGTGATAGCCTTATTGAAGCCTTGCCCGAAGTATTACGTCCGTTATGGAAATCAAAATATGATAAGGTATTAGTTAATAATGAGCAAATTACTTTCGAAGAAGCTGTTGATACTAATTTCGGAAAGATATATATTCGTACATCGATGAACCCAATTATCAATAATGGTGAAGTGATTGGTGGCTCTTGCTTTGGTAGCGATATTACAGAACGTAAACTTGCTGAACAAGAACTAAATGAATCGAAAGAACAATTAAGTAACTATGCATCGTACCTGCAAAATGTGCGTGAAAAAGAAAGACAATTAATTACGCTTGAAATACACGATAGTTTAGCACAATTTTTAGTTGCATTAAAAATGGATATGGGCTTTTATATGAAAAAAGTAGCAAATGAAAATGAAGTAATAAAAAAGGAAGAAGTATTATACCTAATGGAACAGCTTATAAATCAGTTAGATCTAATTATTAAAACTACACGTAGAATTATGAATGGACTAAGACCAGAACAACTTGAACTTCTGGGCATAATAGAATCTTTAGAAGTCTATTTGCACGATTTTGAGGAATCACACCACATAAAATGTCAGTTTGAGAATACACTTTCTAGTGTAGAATTAAATTCTGAAAAATCTGTAACGTTATTCCGTATATTTCAGGAATCACTCAACAATATACTTAAACACTCAAATGCTACCTTGGTAACTGTAAAATTGACAAATCCTAAAGGTAAATTGACACTTGAAATAATGGACAATGGAAATGGTTTTGACCTAAATCAAAAAGTTTGTCGAGGTTCGTATGGCTTTATTGGTATGAGAGAACGTGTAAAATTGCTCGATGGTATTTTTGAAATTAGTAGTAAAGTCAATGAAGGAACACGAGTGAAAGTGGAAATTCCGTATGAAGTGTCTAGTCCTGAAATTGTTTAATGGCAATAAACTCCAATCAATAATTTATCGCTTCCTGATATCAGGAAAACGATAAATTAAGAAATATGAAGCAAAATAATGTCACTTTTTACTTTAATAATAAAGAAAATCAGTGTTCTATTGTTTTTTACTTATCGATTTTATGAAGTGAGGTAAAGATGGAGTGTTATCAATTTATTTTCAGATTACAACCATTCTTGTTTTAAAATATCACCTTTAGTACCAATAATAATATGTTTTAGTGGGATTTTCTGTCCCGATTCAGCAATTGATTTTAATGCCAATTGTAATAGTCCACCACAACATGGAACTTCCATTACGATAACTGTAAGTGTATTAATAGACGAAAGTTGAATCATGGTTTTTATCTTTTCGATATACGATTCTTTATTACTGTCGAGTTTTGGACAAGCAATTGCCAGTATCTTACCAGCAAGAAAGCGATTATGGAAATCGGCAAAACTAAATGCTACACAATCGGCAGCCAACACCACGTCTGCACCTTGAAAATAAGCAGCTTGCGGATTTAATAAATGTAATTGCACCGGCCATTGGCGTAGTTGCGAAGAAGTATTACTTGTATTAGGAACATCCGCCATTCGGAAGTTTGGTGTTGCTGCCGCTGGTGCAAAAGTCATTTCGCGACTTCCCGGGCAGCTACTACCTGAATGTTTTTGTGGAGAAGGTACAGGAGCATTATGTATAGACGCAAAATCGACGTTTATATTATTTTGTTGTAACCACATAACTCCTTGTTTAAGTAAATCTAATTCGCCATGATCTTTTAAATGTTTGAGATGTGCCAAAATTGTTTTTTCACCTTTTGGTATCATGCGTTGTATTACTGCAATTTCGTCGTAAGGTTCGGCTTCACGTTCCTCCAGCGTTATGGCACCTACAGGACATTCGCCAATGCAAGCGCCTAATCCATCACAAAAAAGGTCACTTATCATTCGTGCTTTTCCATCTATCATTTGCAATGCACCTTCATGACAGCCACTTACACATGCTTCACAGCCATTGCAAAGATCTTCATCAATTTTTATTATTGTTCTTTTCATAA
>JBMOHG010000547.1:0-2465 GCA_049317965.1 Paludibacter sp. | reverse complement strand
TAGGTGCCTGCATGACGCAGCGTCCTGAACTTTTTGCAGTTGCAATACCCGAAGTAGGTGTATTGGATATGCTTCGATATCATCAATTTACCATTGGTTGGTCGTGGGCAAGTGACTATGGTACAAGCGAAGAAAGCAAAGAAATGTTTGAGTATTTAAAAGCATATTCACCATTGCACAATATAGCGAAAGGCAAAAAATATCAGGCTACAATGGTTATGACCGGTGATCATGATGATCGTGTTGTACCGGCTCATTCGTTCAAATTTGCAGCCACATTACAAGCTGAAAATACAAATAATAATCCAACACTTATTCGTATAGATTCAAAAGCGGGTCATGGAGCCGGAAAACCAATTGGTAAAATTATTGAAGCGCAAACTGACTTGTGGTCGTTCGTTATGTTTCATCTGGGAATGAAACCCAAGTTTTAATAGTTATTTGTTAGCCAATTGATGAACTTCGGACAAAGTATAAATAGCTAATTTTCTTTTTTGTGCAGCATGTATCATGGCTTTTGCCACGTCATTGGCATATATCGGTTTATACTTTTTGAATAAACCTATTTTGTTCAATCCAAACATTACCAATAAAGCTAATTTTTCGCCAAACCGATTTTGCTTCCGATTACCAGCCAGTTGACCGGGACGAAGTATGCTAATGATTTCGAATGGTAAAGCCTGAACTGTCAAATCTAACTGGCCTTTCATATTCATATAAAATGCTTTAGAATTGGGGTTTGCGCCTGCCGATGAAATCAAGACATAAGTTGTAACTGCATTTTTAGCAGCAATTTTTGCAACAGTAAACTGATAAGTATAATCTACTTTATATTGTTCATCTTTCGATTTTGCAGCTGCCAAGGTTGTTCCCAAGGTAGAAAACAACACATCACCGGTTACCAAATCCGCCCATGTTTCAGGTTTATCGAAATCAATAACATGTTCTTTAAGCTTTGGATGTACAACTCCACTTGGTCGCCTAACCAACGAAACAACTTCAGAATAACTGCTATCCTCCAATAATAATTCAACAAGTTCGGCTCCTACCATTCCGGTAGAACCAATTACAATCGCTTTTTTTGTATCCATAGTTTTAAATTCTGTAAGTTCTATATTAAATACTGGTTTATAGTTTGTTTTATGTAAACTTTATTAGTTGAAAAATAAGACATATAATAGAACGCGGATTTACGCGGATTTAAAACTTAAAACTGATTTAAAAACTGATTTTTAATCCCAATAAATTGGGATTGATTTCTGAAGAAAATCAAAAATACGAAGTATTTTCATATCCGTTTTTAAATCCGCTCTATCCGCGTAAATCCGCGTGCTATTTCTTTTTTGATTCAGGTTCGAACAGCTAAAGATAAAGTATTTCAGTTTAATTATCAATATGTATATCGCGAAAACCAAGAAAATACAAAATACCATCCAAGCCAATAGTAGAAATAGATTGTTGTGCATTGGCTTTTACCTTTGGTTTGGCATGAAAAGCAATTCCAAGACCAGCAATATTCAGCATTGGTAAATCGTTAGCACCATCGCCAACAGCAATAACCTGTTCTAAATCAATTTTTTCTACCTGAGCAATCAATCTCAACAATTCTGCCTTTCGTTTACCATCAACAATATCGCCCAGATAATTTCCGGTCAGTTTTCCATCTTTTATCTCCAGTTCATTGGCATACACATAGTCAACATCGAAAAGTTTCTTGAGCGTATTGCCAAAATAAGTAAATCCACCCGATAAAATCGCAATTTTAAAACCACACTTCTTCAATATCGACATCAATCGTTCGGCACCATCCATGATAGGTAAATTTAAAGCGATATCTTCAAGCACTTTTTCATCCAAACCTTTCAATAGCGAAACTCGTTTTTTGAAACTTTCATTAAAATCAATTTCACCTCGCATGGCCGACTCAGTGATAGCCCTGACTTCCGGCCCCACTCCTGCCCTATCGGCTAATTCGTCGATAACTTCGGTTTTAATTAGCGTTGAATCCATATCAAAACATATCAACCTACGATTGCGACGAAACATGTCATCTTTCTGAAATGAAATATCGATGCCTAAATCAGCAGAATATGCAAGAAATTGTGACGATAACAAGTTTTTATCTTTTAGTTCGCCACGAACAGATAATTCGATACAAGAGCGAATGGAATTTTCATTTTCAACCTCCAATGTAGGTCGACCGGTAAGGCGTTTAATAGAATCAATATTTAAACCCTGCTGGCAAACTGCTTTTGTAACAAAGGATAATTGTTTGGCAGAAATTACTTTTCCCAGAATCGTAACAATATATCTACTTTTCCCTTGTCGTCCAACCCAGTTGGTATATCTATCGTTCGAAACAGGTGTAAAACGTACATTCACATTCAATTCAGAGCATTTGAAAAGCACTTCCTTCAGAATATTTCCCGATTCAGCATGATCCGACATCCTGAAAAGAATTCCCA
>JBMOHG010000546.1:0-2465 GCA_049317965.1 Paludibacter sp. | reverse complement strand
ATTGATATTTTTGAAATGGGAATAGTTTTTTTTAATACCAACTTAAACAAAACTCACTATAAAATGCGTTATTAGTCATAAAATATTTGTGCAAAGCATTTTTTGCCAAAATGAATATTTTCAAAATCGATAAAATAAAATTAAAATGAAATTATATACTAAAACAGGTGATAAAGGTGAAACCGGACTTATTGGCGGTACAAGGGTAGCAAAAAATGATGTTCGACTTGATGCATACGGAACGGTGGATGAGCTGAATTCATTTATTGGACTACTCACAACATACCCAATTACTGAAAACGAATTGAACTTTTTGCGTTTTATTCAAAATAAATTATTTTCAGTTGGATCACACTTGGCTACCGATCTTAACAAAGTATCACTTGATCCGGCGTCTATAATTACAGATGACGACATCGAGCAAATTGAAAGACAAATTGACTATTTAGATACTTTTCTTCCTACTTTGAGTTCATTTATACTTCCGGGAGGATCGCAAGCAGGTGCAATTTGTCATATTTGTAGAACAGTTACACGTAGAGCCGAACGACGAATTTTCGACATGGACGAGATATATAAAGCTGATAATCATATTATTATGTTTTTGAACCGACTTTCAGATTATTTCTTTGCTTTGTCTCGCTATTTGACTTTAAATTCAGGCGGTGAAGAAATTTCTTGGAAAAGATAGGAAATCTAAAAAAAATTCCTATTTTTGCAGAAAATTAGAAACAAATAAACAAACTTATTTACATTAAAATTGAGCTGATTATGTATTGGACTTTAGAATTAGCTTCTAAAATTGAAGATGCGCCCTGGCCTGCAACAAAGGATGAATTAATTGATTACGCCATGCGTTCAGGTTCACCCCTAGAAGTTATTGAAAATCTACAAGAAATTGAGGATGAAGGAGAAATTTATGAATGTATAGAAGACATTTGGCCAGATTATCCTAGTAAAGAAGACTTTTTCTTTAACGAAGAAGAATATTGATTTTGTTGTAAAAAGTCAATTGTTGCCAAAAGGTTAGCTGATTTTAAAAAAACATGAATCAAATTTCAACAAAAAAACTGAATCAAACAATTTTTTTGTTGATTTGTAGTTTGATTTATAGTAAAAACTAAAAAAACGCTTCCCTTTTAAATTACACAGGAAAAATAGCTGGAAAATTGTATGAGAAAAGAAGTTTTAAGTATACTGTTTTCGTTTTTTTGCTTTAGTTCTGTTTTCTCACAGTTTGACGCACAGATGAGCCAGTATATGTTTCATAATTCTGCTTTTAATCCCGCAGCGGTGGGTGAAGGTAATATGATACAACTTATTTTTCAACCTCGTCTTCAATGGATAGGAATGCCTAATGCACCAAAAACCACCTATTTTAGCATAAATTCTCCTGTGAAAATTGAAAAAAGTATTCATGGTGTTGGATTTCGCTTTTTAAACGAAACTGCAGGCCAATATACACAACAGAATGCCCATATTCAATATGCTTTTAAAAAGCAAATTAACAAGGGCTTTTTAAGTATTGGTGCAGAAATAGGATATGTAAGTATTGGATTTAATGGTGACAGTGTTCGCACAATTCCTATAGGTGATTTTCATGATTTTACAACTGATATAAATATTCCTAAAACAGGTGTAGCCGGAATGAGTATGGATATGAGTGTTGGTTTATTTTACTCAAATCCAAAGTTTTACTCGGGTATTTCTTATTCGCATTTGAATAGCCCAGTTGTAAGTTGGAGTGACAATTCAGAATTTACTCCAAAAAGTACAATGTACTTTACCGGAGGATACAATTGGAATATACCAGATACAAAATTTACATTGAAGCCCAGCACATTAGTGAAATCTGATTTTATTAGTATGCAATTAGATGTATCTTCAATTCTGGACTATGATAATAAATACTGGGGTGGTTTATCTTACAGAATTCAGGACGCAGTAGTTGTATTGGCTGGTCTTAACGTTGCAGGTGGTTTATCAATAGGATATTCGTACGATTTACCTACAACTGAAATTCTAAGAGTCAGTTCAGGTTCTCACGAAGTAGTATTTATTTACAGTTTTGAATATGTTTTTGAAAAAAGAACAAGTAAATTTAAAAGCATAAGATTTCTATAAAATAAATTATAAAATATTTTCTATATTTTTTTCAGAAATACAATTATATAACAGCTTTTGTTTCAATAATAAAATATCAAAAGAATGAAAAAAAATCTGACGATTATTATTCTCACATTACTATTTGTTGCATGCAATAAACCTGTAGGTGAATTAACCGGAATGGGTGCGAAAGACTCTTTCTTTGAGGCTCAACCTTATGGAATGATATTTGTAAAGAGGGGATCGTTTATGATGGGTGCCAACGACCAATCTGCCGTTGGGGCAATTAATGATAAATCCATTAATGTATCTGTAGATGCGTTTTGGATGGACGAAACCGAAATTACAAATGATAAATA
>JBMOHG010000545.1:0-2471 GCA_049317965.1 Paludibacter sp. | reverse complement strand
ACATTGAGCATTTCCATTGCTTTATGGTAGCGATTCACATAATACTGAACTACTTCCATTGGTTCTAATTGGTCGAGGCGTGCTTTTTTTGCAATTTTATCTTCACCGCTGTCGGCATCGTTTTCAAGATGACCAACATCGGTAATATTCCTCACATAACGTACTTTGTAATCCAAATGTCTGAGGTACCGAAAAAGAATATCGAAAGTGATGGCTGGTCGCGCATGACCCAAATGACCATCACCATAAACAGTTGGACCACAAACGTACATACCCACATTGGGAGCATGAAGAGGAATAAATTCTTCTTTTTTACGACTAAGTGTATTGTAAATTGTCAGTTTCATAGCAACAAAAACCGTCGGTCGACGGAAAATTATATTAGTTATTTTATTTGTACTAAGACTTTTATTGTTTAGTAATTGCTTGATTTTTAATTACATTAAAATCGTTTATTTAAACAAATCCTCTTTGTTTTTTTAAACTTTCGTATGCCTCATTGATAGAGCGGAACTTCTCGGTGGCTGATTTCTTAACTTCTTCGCCCAAATCATTTACTTTATCGGGATGATATTTCATTGCCATTCTACGATATGCCTTTTTGATTTCGTCAGTCGTTGCAGATGGTTCAATTTCTAATGACTTATAAGCCCAGTCGCGATCAACTTGTTTCATGTAAGGTGCTTTGATAGACTCAAAATCAAGTCTGTCAATCCTGAAAATTGTGGCAATTCTCTGTATTGTAGCTAATTCCGAATTCACAACTTCGCCATCGGCATAAGCTATATTAAAAAGCAAATGCAATAATTCTAATTTAGAAGAATAATTCAAATTCTGACCAATTTGAGCCGCAACTTCTGTTTCATTGATTTGCTGTTCTAAAAGATTTTTAAGAATTGGCATTGCCTCTAAAGCACCTTGTTCGCCAAAATTTGCTACTAAAAATTTCTTCACAACTGCTAATTCAGCTTTGTCAATCCGGCCATCAGCTTTCATAATGCAGGCCATCAACACCAGCAAACTCATTTTAAAATCGCCTTCAGTTGTTCTGGTAGAACCTATAGAGCGCGTAGTTCCAATACTTTCGGCACCTCCAATCATTGATCCAATAGCAAAACCAATTAATGCACCAACAGGTCCACCAAAAGCCCATCCTAAACCGCCGCCAATCCACTTTGCAAAATTTCCCATAATCTCAAAAATATTTAATTTGGATGACAAAGGTACGAAAAATCAATTTGAAAATGGAATAATTTGACGATTTGAGAATAGAATTGTACTGAATTGACATTTCTATAGCAAAAAAATATCAACAAAGAGTAATGCATAATGAATAGAAAACAGTATTTTTGCACTCACATTGGTTCACTATTTCGCTTATCTGCGAAAGTGATGAAAAGGGAATTGGGTGAAAATCCTGAACAGTCCCGCTGCTGTAAGCTTCAAATAATAATTGACAGTTGACAAAGTACAGTTGACAGTTATTAAAAAACGTTTTGAACAACACTTTTGCCACTGGTTTTTTTGAGTAAACAGTGAGCAGTTTTCAGTAAACAGTTTTAAAAACTGATAACTGAAAACTGGTAACTGACAACTAAATACGGGAAGGCGTTCAAAAACGGAAGTAAGTCAGAAGACCTGCCAAGTGCTTACTGTTTTAATGCTTTCGAGGATAGAGCTAAAAACCAATTGTGCAAAATGCATTTTTGATTTTTCTTTTCTTGCAAGCTATTTGGGTAAATTTTTATACAAATAGATTGTATGTCAACCGTTTCGTTGTTTCATTTTTATTTACGTTTTCTATTGCCAATTATTTGTTGGCTTGGGATTGTTGTAGCAATTTCTGCCGAAGAAAATGAAAAACCTGACTCCACAAAAATACATGTTATACAAGAAGTTACAGTAACAGAGAAACAACTTCATTCCGGAATTCGTGCAACCGCTCCACTTCAAGTAATATCTGCAAAAAATATTGAAAAATTGAATGTTTTACAAATCTCGGATGCTGTAAAGTTTTTTTCGGGTGTTACAGTGCGCGATTATGGAGGTATTGGCGGTTTGAAGACTATTTCGGTAAGAAGTTTGGGGGCAAACCATACTGCAGTAAGTTACGATGGCATCACGCTCACCGATTGTCAGACAGGGCAAATTGATATCGGACGATTTTCACTCGAAAACGTGGATATGATTTCACTTAGTAGTGGACAAAGTGATAATATATTTCAGCCGGCACGCGTATTTGCATCAGCCTCAGTACTGAATATCAATACAATGAGTCCTCATTTTATTGATGGTAAAACAATAAACGGAAAAATATCAATGAAAGTCGGTTCATTTGGGTTGATAAATCCGGCATTTTGGTTGGAAGGAAAAATCAACCCTGTTTTTTTATATCGTTTTAGTGCTGAATGGCTTTCGGCAAATGGAAAATATCCCTATACATTGCATTATGGATCAGCATCAAACGATAG
>JBMOHG010000544.1:0-2483 GCA_049317965.1 Paludibacter sp. | reverse complement strand
TCGGGTCAGTTGCTTTGAGAATGTATAAAATATTGACTCGTAAGCCAAAACCAAATGACAAATGTGGAGGCTGTACAGGTTGTGCCTTGAAGGAAAAGTCGGATTGTAATATTTAAAAAAAGTAATATGAAGTACAATCTTTTAGGAATGTTTTTTTTAATTTCAATTTTTAGTGCCAATGCACTGAAGTTAGATAGTTTAAGCAACAAATATGAAAATACGGCTGATAACCTTCTTTCTAGTAATGGTAAATTGATAATAGGTGGTTATGGCGAAGTACATTACAACCAACCTTTAAGTTCCACCATCAGATATAACGGAACTTTGGATGTGCATCGCGTAGTGATGCTAATGGGTTACAACTTTAATTCACGTACTCAATTTATTTCTGAATTGGAGTTCGAACATGTAGGTGAAGTGTTTGTAGAACAAGCATTTGTTCAACATAAAATCAATAACTTTATCAATTTAAGGGCTGGGTTAATGCTTATCCCAATGGGAATTGTGAATGAATATCATGAGCCTACTACTTTCAATGGTGTTGAAAGACCACTGGTCGATAATAAATTGTCACCTACCACCTGGCGTGAAATTGGTGTAGGTTTTAGTGGAAACATATTTGAAGCTTCAGTGAAATATCAAGCATATCTTGTTAATGGTTTTAATGGTTATAAAGCCGGTGTAGCCAGTTTAAATGGAAAAGATGGTTTCCGTGGCGGTCGCCAAAAGGGTGCCGAATCATTCATAAGCTCACCAAATTTCACTGGAAAAATTGAGTATTATGCCATTCGAGGCTTAAACCTGGGCTTATCGGGATATATAGGGAATACGGAAAGTACACTTTACAATGGTTTGGACAAAAGTAATGCCGCAGCAGTAACAAAAGCCGACTCGTCGGTAGCTAAGATTGCTATGGTGGGTGTGGATGCACGTTATAATTTGGGCGGTTTGCAAATGCGAGGTCAGTTTTACTATACTGATATTGCTAATACCGAGCAATATAATGTATTGACCAAAAAGGATTTGGGTAGTGCCATGATGGGCTATTATGTAGAAGTAGGATACAACGTATTTCGTTTTTGCAGCAAATCGAAAACTGAATTAGTTCCTTTTGTTCGATATGAAAATTATAATACACATTATGCAACATCTGGCACTTTGTCCAAAAATATGGCTTATAGCAATAATGTAATTACTACGGGTTTAACCTATAAATTGGCCAAAGGAGTAGTGTTGAAAGCCGATTTGCAGTTTGTTAAATCCGAAACTTCAACAGAGTATTCCAAGGTATTTAATGCTGGTGTAGGCGTTATGTTTTAAATTTTGAATAATGTTAAAGGTAATAAGTACAATTAGTTTTTTATTTGTAATTAATACTTGTTTGATGTCTCAGGCGAGTATTAATTTTAAACCAAAATCCCTTGTTTCAGAATTGAAAAAAGTAAACGGTGTTGATGTAGAATTTAAAAAACTTCAAATTTCGGACGACTTGGCACGGAGTATTCAAATTGGGAAATTCTTTTCAATATCTGAACTTTCCAGTCTTGCACTCATAAAGTATGTTTATGTTGGCAGGGTTAATGCATGTCGTTCAGGTGGTTGCTCTATTCATCATAATGACGAAACAGATGAGGAAAGTGAGTACTTCGATTATTTTATTTTCTTTGATGCAACAGCCACAGTTCAATTTGTAAAAATATATAATTACCAAGCTACTCATGGACAAGAAGTTACTTCTGCCAATTGGTTGAAACAATTTAAAAACTATAATGGTAAAGAAGAATTGGTAGCTGGTAAAAATATCGATGCCATTTCGGGTGCAACCATTTCGGTAGATGCTACTACTTTTGATATTGAACTCAGAACAAATACACTCAGAAAGATAATTCAATAAATGCTTGCAATATGCAATTATAATGAATGTTTTTGTTATTTTTGTTGAATGAAAAAGCTGCGTAAATACATCATTGTCTGCTTTCTATTTTTTCAGTTTGGAGCAGTTGCTCAAGAGAATTCAGATGTTAAATTATCTGCATTTGATTACGAAGCCTCATATTTAGGCGATTTGGTCACTAATTTTCATGGGGGCATTAAAACAGGGATTACATATTTGGGTTTTGCCAATGTTAAGACTGGTTTTAATACTCAGAAAGCCAATTGGTGGCGTGGTGGTCTATTTATTATGAACATTGGAAATACACATGGAGGTGAACCTTCCGCTAATTTGGTTGGTGATTTTCAAGGTATTTCGAATATAGAAGCTGGAAATCATACTTTTATTTACGAACTTTGGTACAAACAACATATTGGAACTGTTGATTTTACTGTAGGTTTACAGGATTTGAATGCCAATTTTGCAGCTAGTAAAAACGGTGCATTATATACAAACAGTTCGTTTGGAATTCAATCCAGCATTTCCGACAATATCTCGATACCGGTTTTTCCTTTGACAGCTTTGGGGGTGAATTTAAACTGGAAAATTT
>JBMOHG010000543.1:0-2485 GCA_049317965.1 Paludibacter sp. | reverse complement strand
CAACAACTTTCCCATCTTGTAATCGAATAATTCTTTTCAAATATCCTATCACTTTTTCATCGTGTGTAGCGAAAATAAAACTAGTCTTAAGCTCTTCATTTAGCTTTTGCATTGTTTGAAGAATTTTGTGCGAATTGACCGAATCAAGATTGGCAGTAGGTTCGTCTGCTAACACAAGTGAAGGTCGTTTTACCATGGCACGGGCAATTGCAACCCGCTGACACTCACCTCCCGACAATTGTGATGGACGTGATTTTACTTTATCAGTTAATCCCAGCCATGAAAGCGTTTCCATTACCCTTTTTTTCCTCTCTTCGGCATCAATATTCATAAGTAATAATGGAAATTCTACGTTTTCGAATACCGTATAAACTGGTAAAAGATTATAATTTTGAAAAATAAAGCCGAGATTCTCTTTTCTTAATTTTGCAGCTTCCTTTGCCGAAAGTTTCCCAATAGAATTCCCCAACACTATCACTTCACCTTCTGTTGGCACATCAAGCGACCCAATAATATTAAGCAAGGTTGTTTTTCCTGAACCGCTGGGACCAACTAATCCGGCAAATTCACCTTCAGTGAACTCAAGATTCACACCATTCAATGCAGTGAAAAATCCGGTTCCAATTGGAAATTTTTTTACAAGGTTTTTAACTTCTACTATGGTTCTCATTTTGTTAGATATTGTTTATTACAATGTATAAGACTTTTATTAATAATAGTTTATAATATGAATAGAGTTAAAAATTATAATTAAGCATCAATTGCAACCCTTTACCTGAAAACATATTTTTTGATTGTGATTGAGCATTCATTAATTGAAAATTATTCGGATTCCAGTAACCAATGGCATATATATTCCAATTGTCGTACGTTCTGCTCCAGCTTACATAATTGCACAATAGTTTTTGAGTGGGTAGATAAAAAACCATTGCAGAAAGATTATCCAGAATTGAAACCGGATATGTGAACATGCTTCCAATAAGATGTAAAGTATTTCCCTCCATAAAAAACTTTTTTCCAGCATGGTATCTAAAATATTCAAGGGTTACACCAAGTCCATTACCCACCGGAATTGTATAATCTGCACCAAAATTCCAAGCATCCTGAACAGGATTAGCCAAATAAAAATATTTTTCGGTTAGCGTTACACTTGATTCAAACCATAGACCGATTCCTAAATCCCATTTTCCATCCAAACCTATGCGCGACTCATTGAGCAATGCAAAATCATTTCTATTGCTGGAAAATGAGCTTTCCACCCTGATTACTCTGTTATTTAGACTGAATGCAATTTCGCCCGGCCCGGCAGGAGTTTGAAACCGTCCACCAATTTCAGGTTTCAATTTGTATGTTCCGTACATTTCATATCCTTTTGGATTATTATTCCCAATCAACGTCCAGAACCAAATATTAGCATTGTTTTCAAAATAATAACGCCCTAAAGCGCCGTACACACCATCTGTCAGTTGAAGTGGATCACGAACATCCATGCCATCGAACCACATCAGCGGACGAAACATCTTAGCTGAACCAAAATTTATTTTTTGCAAACCAGCACGAACTTCCCAATTTTGCCCGGAATAGCGACCCCAAATTCGATACGGTTTTATTTGTGCCATGGCGGTATCGTATTTCAGAGCATTAAAATTCAGCGAACCATTTATGTTAAACGATGCTTCAAAGTCCAATTTTGAATCTTCGGTAAAATTGTAATTCCCAAGCAAAGTTGGCACAAATCGTCCACCAAATTGAATACTATAAGGATCTTCAATTTGTCCAATAGCCCAACCTGTTATTTGTCCATTCAACGAAATAGCTGCCCTTTTTTCTTGCGCCTTCGTCGAAAAGCCAATCAAAAGTAACAGGATTATTATTTGAATTTTCATTTAAATAGATTCATTTGTGATTTAAAATAAAAAAAAAGTTTGTCAATAATAAGATAATGATTAACATAGAATAAATATCGATCTTTCGAATTTTAAAATTCGCTGTAAAATTACATTTTTTACTATTAAAACAATATTATACTTCAAATTTCTTTTCATTTATCTGCAATATCTCACCCGAATGGTTTAAAAATTGGTATTGATTGATAAAACACAATATGTTTTCACTTCATAAGAAAAAATTAGTACATTTGTCAGTCCAAAAACAAAACTATTTATCTTCATTTTTTTATTAAGTCTATGAAAAAAGAATATACATTAGATGAACTACTTCACAAAGCAGCTTCTTATTGTTCAATATCCGAACATTGTGTTTCGGAAGTTGAAGAAAAATTAAATGCATGGTGCGTTTCGTGCGATGATAAATCGCAAATTATCAAACATTTAATTAAAGAAGATTTTATAAATGAAAAACGTTATTGCAACTATTTTGTAAAAGATAAATTCCGTTTCAACAAATGGGGCAAAATTAAAATTTCGTATGCACTTAAACAAAAAGGTCTTAGCAATGAGCTTATTAATCAGGCACTCGCCACTAT